>JBEIDK010000175.1:0-6212 GCA_040383485.1 Flavobacteriales bacterium | reverse complement strand
GGTAAGGTGCATGATGATGGCAAATTTGAGATATTAGGTAGGTTTGATAATAGCGATATAAGTGTATGTAATTTAATGATTCAACAATAAATTTAATGAAAAGAATTATTGGTACAAATTACTTAGGTTATACCCAGTTGCGCAATTTTGCTGGACTTCCATTCAATAATTATGAGTTCAGAAAAGTATATGACCTTTATAAATTTCCAAGTTATTTCTATTTTAAACTGTTTAATAAATCAAATCAGTATTACCTTAATTCATTTCAAGATTTTAATTTAAACAAAGTTGACCTTCTTCATTTTTTTAACGGTGTAAGTTATGGTCAAACCCCATGGATTACTACAAATGTAAAGCATATACCTCGGTACATAGGTTATTCAAAAGTAGAAATTAGGAAAGGTCTAAGAACACTAACAAAATCTCAATTCAAAAAGTTAATCTCAATAAGTCAAATCAATCATACAACCCAAATAAATTTTTTAAATGAATTTGCGCCTGAAATCATTGATGAAGTAAATTCAAAAATGATGATTTTACATCCTGCTCAAAAAGTAATTTTTTCATCAATCAATGAAAAGCAGGTTGATGATAATTTTCTGACTTTTACTATTGCTGCGTCTACTGGTTTTTTTGGTAAAGGAGGACGAGAAATTTTAAATGCTTTTGATTATTTATTAGAGAAAAAGTACCAACTAAAACTCAACATTATTTCGAAATTTGAATATGGCGACTGGGCTTCTAAAACAACAATTCATGATTATAATAATGCCATGAAAATTATTGCAAAGTATCCCAATAACATTAAAACATTCGGGTTCATTAGTAATGAAGATGTTCTTAGAATATTTCAAGAAAGTGATATTGGATTGCTACCTACCTATGCTGATACTTATGGTTATTCGGTACTCGAAGCCCAAGCTGCTGGATGCCCTGTTATCTCAACAAATATAAGGTCGTTGCCTGAAATAAATAACAACGAAATGGGTTGGTTAATTAATGTTGTAAAAAAGGAAAATGGTAATGCCTTACTTGATACTCAAAATGATATTCAGCAATTTTCAAAAACAGTTGAAGAAGAACTCATTACAATTATAGAAAATGTATATGCTAATAAAAGTATATTGAGAGAAAAAGGGAAACTATGCATTCAACACATCGAGAAAAATCACAATATCAAGGATAAAACAAGAACTTTAGAAGAAGTTTATAATCAAGCATTGAAGGAATAATGATATCAGATAAAATTATTGTATTGAAATTTTTACCTTTATAATGCGGTTAACAATACTTAATACAATACCAATAATCATTATAAAACAACCCAACCAAAGTATATTGATAAAAGGAAAGATGATTGCCTTGAGAATTATAAAGTTATCTGATTTTTGTTTTTCATATAGTGTTAAATCAATCTTGCCTGTTTCAGTATTTAGTTTGGTAAATTCAAACTTTAATCCAAGAGGTTCAACCTCTGCAGCTATTGGTAATAAGTAATTGCCTCGGATAACAAATATTGGATCAGCAACATATTTTCTATTTTTAATATCTATTACTTTCAATCTTGCACCTACAGCAATATCCGATTCGTTTAAATTGTATTTGCTTCTTTCTACATCTTTAAATAATGCTTCTACAATAATTATACTGTTCGCTGCAAAAATTGTATCTCCGGTGGCAACTGTATTTTTTGTACCCTCATTAAAGTCGTTACTTTTATTATTGAATTGACTCATATCAGCATAGGTAATATGCGTGTAAATATCACTTGTAAGATAATGCCTAGTGTCAGGTTCTGCAACATTACCCATCCTCGGATTTACTTGTACCAAAGGACTAAGTGTAAATTTTTTCTCGTATTGACCAGTCGAATTTTTTTGTAAATAATCAATATCAAAATAATGATTAACACCTTCTTTTCGTTTTGATGCATAGGTTACAAAATACTCACCCATATAAAGGGTGTCATTAGCTCTTAATAATATATTATCGTTGTTGCTAAAGTCCTTACCCAGTTTAGAGATATCAGTGCCGCTTGTATTTTGAGAAATTACTACGCTTTTACTTGTAGAAACTAATGCGCCAAGCATCACCATTGCAAACCCAACATGCGCTATTGAAGCTCCTGATTTTTTAAAATTAAGTTTACCAAAGCGAATGAAATAGTCAATATTAGCTATGATGGCGTAAAGGCTACCAAACAATAGTAATGCATGAAATGGCTTATACATTTCTAATTGCCAAATACAAATGCTAGCCACTATAATTGAAATGGCAAAGGATGGGAGCATCTTTTTTAATACTGCTTTTAAATTGCTATTCTTATATGCAAAAAACTGAGTAGTGGCAATAAGTAATGTGATTAGAACAGCTATTGGAACTTGCCAAGAATTATAATGTTCAATTGGTTTTGAAGGGGGAGCAATATTGCTTCCAAAAATTTTATTGATAACAGGAATAGAAGTTGTAGCAATAATTTGAAAGCCAGCAATTACCAATACTAAAGTGCCAATAAACATCCAAAATTCTCTTGACGTGCTGCTTTCTTCCTCTTTTTGTGATGGGAAATGCTTATAACTTTTAATTAAAAGTACTATTGAGATAATTAAAAAGAAAAGTAGATAGGCAAAAAGTTGACCACTCATGCCTAAATCTGTAAAGGCATGCACCGATGAGTCTCCTAAAATTCCGCTACGTGTTAGAAAAGTAGAATACAGTATTAATATAAAAGTGGCAATATTTAAAACTGCTGCAACACCAATTGAATGGTTTCTTGCTCTTGCAATAAGCATTACGTGAGCTGCTCCAACAAATGTTAGCCATGGCACAAGCGAGGCATTTTCAACTGGGTCCCATGCCCAAAAACCTCCAAAACTTAAAGCTTCGTATGCCCAAGCACCACCCATTAATATTCCAGTTCCAAGAATCATTACACCAAAGAATGTCCAAGGTAAAGCTGGTTTTAACCAGGCAGTATATTGCTTTTTCCAAATGCCCGCAATGGCATAAGCAAATGGTACAATGGTCGAAGCAAAACCAAGAAATAGAGTAGGAGGGTGGATTGTCATCCAATAGTTTTGTAATAAGGGATTAAGCCCTCTACCATCAAGATTTGTAAGATAGGTAGGGATTTTTACAAATGGAAGATTGGAAAATTCAGGATGTTCTCTCAGCAATAAAAATGGATTGCTACCAAATCGGTAATCAAACAGAAATATTCCAAGAAGCATGCTGGTTAAGAAAACTTGAACGCTTGAGAATACAGTCATTACTGATGATTCCCAATCACGTGCATTACGCTGTAATATCAAACCTAGTATGCAATGCCAAAAACTCCAAAGTAAAAAGCTACCTTCTTGTCCTTCCCAAAAGCATGATAACATATACCTTATAGGTAGTTCTTTTGATGAATGCTGCCATACATATTGATATTCGAAAAAATGTTGTGTTATCATGTAAAACAACAATCCCATGATAGAGAATACAGATAAGGCATGAATTCTAAATGACATGCGTGCTATTCTTTTCCAGCTTACTTCTAATTCATTTTGTAAACTAGCATTATAGTATGCGAATGTTGATAGTAAAGAGGCAGTAAAAGAAATTACAATTAATAAGTTACCTAAGTATCCAGGCCATAAATGTTCACCGACATAATTCATATCCGTATTCAAAAATTTTTGCAAATAAAGTCAATTCAAATTTCATTTCTGAATATTTCTATTTCAAACCTTTCTGAACACACTTTATTTAAAGATTAATTTATAAATTTGAAATTATTCTAATTAAGAATTCCAATTGATATGAGAAATATACTAGCAGAGATAATAACCATTGGCGATGAAATATTAATAGGGCAAATTGTTGATACAAATTCGGCATGGATTGGAAAAGAACTAAATGATATTGGAATCAAGGTATATCAAATTACTTCTGTTCAGGATAATGAAGACCATATATTACAGGCTTTTTCGAATGCTGAAGATAGAGTAGATTTAATTATTGTTACTGGAGGGTTGGGTCCAACTAAAGATGATATCACCAAGAAAACAATGTGTAAGTACTTTGATTGCGACTTAATAACTGACACGCAGGTTTTAGAGGACATTACAAAACTTTTTGCGCAGATGAGTAGAGAGATGAACGATGTACAAAGAGGACAAGCATTGGTGCCGCGAGTGGCGAAAGCTATAAGGAATGAAAATGGCACAGCACCCGGTATTTGGATTGAGAAACAAAATAAAATTTTCATCTCTATGCCAGGTGTACCATACGAAATGAAGGGTATTATGAATAATAGTGTGCTTCCAATGCTTCAAGAGTATTTCGAAACACCTGCTATTGTGCACAAAACAATACTTACACAAGGTGTTGGAGAAACCATTATAGCTGAAAAAATTAAAGATTTTGAAAATGAGTTGCCAACACATATTAAGCTGGCTTATCTTCCGGCAGTTGGCAGTGTTCGCTTGCGTTTATCTGCCTTTGGTAAAAATAAAAATGAGCTACAAAATGAAATAGATGCTTTGGTCTCAAGCTTAATGAAAGAAATAGAAAAGTATGTTTTTGGTTTTGATGAAGACACATTGGAGAAAGTTATTGGTGAGCTACTAAAAAAGTGCAATAGCACAATTGCAGTTGCCGAGAGTTGCACTGGAGGATATATTTCTCATTTAATTACTAAAGTTCCAGGTTCTTCTGATTATTTAAAAGGCTCAGTGGTTAGCTATGCCAATGAAATTAAAATTCGCATTTTGGGTGTAGAGCAGAAAAGTATTAATGAAAATGGAGCAGTTAGTCAACAAGTTGTAGAGCAGATGGCAGCAAATATTTTAAAAAAATTTGATGTTGACTATTCAATAGCTACCTCAGGTATTGCTGGTCCTACGGGTGGTTCTGTTGAAAAGCCAGTTGGCACAGTTTGGATTGCTGTAGCATCAAAAGATAAGGTTGTTTCACAAATGTATCTTATGGGAAATAACCGCGAAAGAACCATTGAAAGAACCTCTTTAACAGCACTGATGATGATGCGTAAAATGATATTAAATATTTAATGTTCTATCTCTATTTCATATTTAGCAAGTAGCCCTGAAATTGTGTTTAAAGTAAACTTTGCTTTTTTAATTCTGTTATTCTCTGGGTCAATTATAAAATTATAAGAGGTTCTAAAATCAACTTTCTCAAGGTTTGTGTTTTCAAATAAGGCATTTGTCAAATCACAATTTTCGAAATTTGAACTACTTAAATCTGATTCTATAAAATCAGCTTCAACCAAGTTGCAATTTATAAAATGGGTCGTTTTAATTTTTAGCTTATAAAATGAAGACAAATTCATTAAGCAATTGTCAAAATTAAATTCAAGAAGAAAGGTATTGCATTCACTAAAATCAGTTCCTAATAATTTACAATTATTAAATGTTACTTTTTTAAAAGCCGTGCCTGTTAGTTTGCAAGATGAAAAATTGCAATCTTTAAAGCTACAATCTTCAAAAATAAAATTGGATAAATCTGAATTTGAAAAATTGTATTGAACAAAATTACAGTTTTCATAAGTGGCTCTCTCCAATTTGTTTTCAATATTATTTGATCCTTGAAATTCTAAATCCTCGTATATTGTTGAATGTTTATCGTGCATAGAATAAAAAATAATAAAAGTAAAAAAAAGTTTTTTTTGGTATTAAATAAAAATGCAACATAATTAATTCTTTGTCTAAACCATGTATAAAAAATATTGTTTCATCATTTCAAAATAAATGTATTTTTGAACCCTTAAAAAAAAATAAGAAATGGAATTTGATTTAACCGAAGAGCATTTAATGATACAAAAAGCAGCCCGTGATTTTGCAAAAGAACATTTGTTGCCTGGTGTAATAGAACGTGATGAACACCAAAAATTTCCGGCAGAGCAAGTAAAGATGCTTGGAGAGCTAGGATTCATGGGTATGATGGTTGACCCAAAATATGGTGGCGGTGGAATGGATAGCGTAAGCTACGTGCTCGCTATGGAAGAGTTAAGTAAAGTAGACGCTTCTGCATCGGTTGTAGTTTCTGTAAACAATTCCCTTGTTTGCTGGGGTTTAGAGCAATTTGCAAATGAAGAGCAAAAGCAAAAATACCTCGTGCCTTTAGCAAAAGGAGAAAAAATAGGTGCCTTTTGTTTAAGTGAGCCTGAGGCAGGTAGCGACGCAACCTCTCAGCGAACTACAGCCATT
>JBEIDK010000174.1:0-6213 GCA_040383485.1 Flavobacteriales bacterium | reverse complement strand
GGTGGTATTCAAGGCGGTATTTCTAACGGAATGGATATTTATTTTAGAGTTGCTTTTAAACCTGTAGCTACATTAATACAAAAACAAGAAGTACTCAATAATAGTGGAGAAATTATAGAACAACAAGGCAAAGGTCGTCATGACCCTTGCGTTGTTCCTAGAGCTGTTCCTATTGTAGAAGCAATGGCTGCTTTAGTAATTGCGGATTATTTTTTACTAAATAAAGTTAACCAAAGAGATCAATAATACTAAAAGTGTTAAGGTATGCACTGAAATATGTAAAACTATTTCCAATAGTGTTTGCGAAAAAAGTTTAATTTAAGTGTGAAATCTATTTTTTATTAACTAGGTATTGTTTTTCGAAAGTAAGTATTTCATGTAAATTTTATTTGAAATATTGTCTTCCACAATTTCTCGTTTTATAATTTTCTTATAGGTGTTTTTAAATTCTATAGTTTCGTTTTTTGAATAGGGATTTTCTGAGATTTGTACAATTAATTGAATTATGTTTTTCTCAATATAATTTAGTTTAAAAACTTTTTTATACTTTTTATTAAATGCGTTATAGTTGTGAAGTACTAATTTGTAATTTTTTAATTCATAATGAATAATCATATTTAAAATCTCAGTTTTAATAAATGATTTTGGTCGTTCATCTAATTTGAATTCATTTAAAATTAAATTGACATATTTTAAACTTTGTGATAAATTATTATTAATTAATTGAATACAAGCAAATTGATAATAAAGACCAATAAAATAATAAGGTTCAATATTATACTTGTTTTCTTTTAATGTTTTAATAACCAATTGCATAATTTTAGTAGCTTCTTCAAAATTGTTATTAAAAATTAAGAATTCAAGCTCAGAATGGTGAGTATGGAAAAATATACGTTCTTTGGCAACATTCTTTTGAAAGTCTAGTATATTTTCAAAACTTCGTAATGCATCAATTTTATTATGAAATGTAATATCATCACTTTTCTTGTAAATATCAATTATTCTAGTGTAAACTGAAATATAATCCAAAGGATTTTCTTCTTTATAATATGGATTAAAATCAAAAACTTCAATAGTGTTTTCTAAGTTAATGGTTTCGTTTTCCTTTTGTTGTAAAACATTGTAATAATTTGCAATAGTTAAAAAATAGAATATTCGAGATTGCACTGAGTGAAGTTCAAACCCATCTCTTTTAAATATTGGATTTTCAATAATTGATTCGAAATCTTGAATAATTTTTTCATTGGGTATTTTCCCTACATTATTTTTTAAAAAATAACTATGATAATACAAATCCGTTATTTCTCTGTTTTCTTTTATGTAATTAAAATAAGAATCAATTTTTTCATTTACCGACATAGCTCCGTAAAAACCTTTTGAATATCCCATGCATTTCTTTTCCCAATTAAGGAGTTCAAGCATTAAGATTTCATTTTCGTTTTTTTGACTTAGTTTTTTTGCTTTTCGTATTATTTTTAAACATTCGTCATACAAACCTTTATAAAATAAAATCTCAACAGATTTTATATGGTTTTGAAGTTTTAAACTAATAGTTTTATCGTGATGAAATTCATTTAAAGATCTAAGTATGATTTTGTTTAAGTAATTAATATCATAAGATATATTTTTATCAGAATAATCTTGTTCTTTTACAGTTTTTTTTAATACATCTTCACTAATTATATCGTTACTATTGATGATATTAAAAAGGAGGAGGTATTTATTCTGACTTCCAAAAATATTTTTATTGATAAATATTTTAAAGTATCTTTTTTCATTCATAGACATTGCATCTATGAGCTTTTTGCTTTCTTCTATGATCATAATAATGAGTTCTAAAGTCCAAAAATAGTTATTTTTTTTATATTTAATTGTTTTTTTTTATTTACTTTTGAGTTTAATAAATAGTTAACTAATCATCATTTTACATGAAAATAAAATTACTCTCTCTAAAGTCAAGTTTATTTCTTTTCATTTTCACTTTAGGTGCAAATGTTTATGCTACCGATTATTTTGTTAATAATGCTCTTACAGCAGATGATGTATACACAACTGCAGCTGGTAATAATGCAAATAGCGGTTTGACAGCTGGATTGCCTAAAGCTACTTTAGCAGCGGCTTTAAGTGCGGCTTCAAATGGGGACAGAATATTTGTTGATTATGGAGAATATAATGAAGTAGGTCTAAATATTAACAAATCAGTAGAAATTATTGGTTTAGGTGAAGAGTTGACCGTTTTTAAACGTTCATCGGGAACAAATAGTTGGGGTACAATTTCTGCTAACAATGTCAAAATTTCAAAAATAACTATCACAAATTATAATTTGGCAAATGATGGAATTGCTTTTTCTGTTACATCAGGAACTGGAATTGAGTTTAATAGAGTTCTTATATATGCTAATATTGGTAGTGCTGGTCAAGGTGCTGTTTTGGTTTCTGGTGCTACTACTAGTGTGACGTTTAAAAATTCAGGAAGTCCTTGTAATCGCATATTGTCTGCTAATTATGGAGGAGGTTATAAAATTGTTGGTTCTACGGTTGTGTTTGATAATTGTAGTATTAATAACAATGTTGTATCTTCTTTTAATGGAGGAGGATTAAGAGTGGAAGGCGCTACGGCTAATGTAACAATTAACAAATGTACTTTTGATGACAATTCTTCACAAGCAGGTGGTGCTATTTGTGTGGTTGCAGGAACATTAAATATAAATAATTCATGTTTTAATGGAAATATAGCAGCAGGCAATTCAAATATTGATGGTGGAGGTGCAATTTATATTCAACCAGGCGCTGCAACTACGGTAAATGTTAATAATTGTAGTTTTACTAGTAATCAAGCTAATAATGCAGATGCTGATGGTGGAGCTATATGTGTAAAGAATACAAGTAGTGTATCGAGTACGATTAATGTTACTTCTTGTTCATTTACTACAAATACTTGTGCAGATAAAGGGGAAGATATTTGTTTTGACGCAAGTTTTTCACCCACATTTAATGTAACTTTTAAGAATAATACTTTTTTTACTGTTCATTCAGGAACTCAAGTTAATATTCATAATGCAGATTTTCCTGCTGGATCAATTAAATTTGAAGGATTATCAACACCTTCAGGAACAAGTGCTAACGGAGATATTGTTGCAACTCCGAATGGTGTTTCAATAGATAAACCTGAAATGTCTGGAGCTTATACAGAAACATCATCAAGTCTTCCAACTTCATTACCACTTACAACATGTATTGATCGTTTTGATGGAGTTTGTGGAACAGCCACTGCAACTATAGCTTGTGTAACTCCAACCATTTGGAACGGAACTGCTTGGTCAAAAGGAACACCAACCGTTTTTCATCATGCTATTTTAAACGCGGATTACAACACACTCACACATGGTAATATAAATGCATGTCAGATGACTGTTAAATCTGGAGTTACTTTAGATATAGTTGATGGAACTGATGGTACTTATGTTTATGTAGTAAATTCAATTTTTAATAATGGAACAATTAATGTAAAATCTAAGGCTAATTTAGTTCAAGTTAATCATCCTTTAGATTTAAATGGTGAAACAATTGTTACGCCTAATATTAATTTTACAAAAAATACGGGCGATAAAATAAGATGGGATTATATATATTGGAGTAAGCCAGTAAGCAACAATATATTGTCTAATTATAATACTAAATTTGATCTTAAATATTATTGGGATCCAGATTTTTGTGTTAATGGTATTAATTTTAGTTACGAAGGTTGGAGAAGATTACTTAGTGAACCAACAATTGCTACAGGATTTATAACAAGAGTTAAAACAAATGCGGGATTAATACCTACAAATATTACTCTAAATTATTCTGGCACTTCTAATAATGGTGACTATTCAGCTGTAGTTAAATATTATGATGCTACACATCATGCTTTTAGAAATTTTACTTTGTTAGGTAATCCTTATCCTGGTGCAATTAAGTTTGAAGATTTTTACAAAGATAATTCTAGCAAAATATACGGAACAGTATATTTATGGTCTGCAAATACTATTTATCCTGGTAGCGGTTTGTATCAACAAGCTGATTATGCATCTTTTAACTTAACAGGTGGAGTAGGTGTTCCAGGAACATCAAATACACAATCTCCAAATGGAATATTGCCAAATGGATATATTGCATCTGGTCAAGGTTTTATGGTAAGACCAAAAGTGAATGGAACAGTCCTGTTTAAAAACACACAAAGAACAAAAGATTTGCCAAGTAATAATCAATTTTATAGAGAAAATCAATCTGAAAAAGATAGATATTGGTTGCGTTTGCGTGATGCGAATGGTAAATTTAATGAATTGCTAATTGGTTATATTAAAGAAGCATCTTATGATTTTGATGATGCATATGATGGACCTATTAATTCGCTTTCAACAATTAAATTTTATTCCGTTTTAGATAATAATAAATTAATTATTCAAGGTAGAGGAGAATTTATTGATTCGGATAAAGTTAATGTTAGCTATACAATTACAAATCCAACAGCAGTATTAACTATCAGTTTAAATAAAACGGAAGGTTTATTTACAGAACAAAAAATTTATTTACACGATAAAAAACTTGGTTTTTATCATGATTTAACATTGTCAGATTATTTCTTTACGGAAGATGGTTCACAAGATAGATTTGAGATACTTTATAAATTGAATAATACTTCCGAAGATAACAACACTGATGAAGTTTCAGTAATTGCTTTATTACAAAACGGATTATTAAACATAGAAAGTAACATTAATTTTTCTAAAATTGAATTATTTGATACTACCGGGAAAATGATTTTTACAAATGAAACCAGTATTAATTCTCATTCATTCCAAAAAAACATCTCGATTGCAAACGGTGTATATATTTTAAATGTTTATTGTGAAAACGGGATTAAAAAGTCTATAAAAATTATAAATTAATAAAATAGTAAAATGAAAGTATATTTCAGAATAATTTTAGTCTCTACTTTATTTTTATTAAGTGTGTTTAGCTCTTTTGCTCAAATCACAATTAATAATACAGGATATACACCAACACAATTAGTTGATGGAGTGCTTGTACCAACAGGAAGTGGAACTACAATTTCAAATGTTGTTTTTAGAGGTGTTTATAATAATTCAAGTCGTTACCAAGTAGGTTATTTTTCAACAGCTACAACTACATTGGCACAAATGGGTTTTACAAGTGGAGTTGTTTTATCTTCAGGTAATACCGCTGATATTCCTTTAACGCTTGGAACTCATCCAGGTTCTGTAGCGCAAATGTCTACAGGTTATACTTCTTGTACGGCTGGTGAGATTAGAGAAACAGGAACATGTCCTGCAGGTAATAATGATTTAGACGTTTTAGCAGGTTCGCAAAATTATAGAAATGCGGCTGTTTTAGAATTTGATTTTGTACCTGTTGAAAATTCAGTTTCGTTTAGATATATTTTTGGTTCAGAAGAATATAGTGATAATAATGGCTCTATTAATTACCAATGCTCGTCTTTTAATGATAAATTTGGTTTCTTAATTAGTGGCCCCGGTATAGCAGGAGGTTCTGGTTATACCAATAATGCAAGAAACATTGCACGTTTAGCAAATGGTTCTGAAGTTTCTATTAACTCTGTAAATTCAGGTGTAGTCGGATCAAGTGGTGGTGCTCCAAATGCTGCAAATTGTTTAGCTGCAAATGCAGCATGGGTTCAGAATACACCAACACCAGAATATTTAGGATTAATTGATGGTACCCAATTAAATGGCAATACCAGAATTCTATCTGCTACACAAACAGGTTTAACACCTGGCCAAACGTACCATATTAAATTAATAGTTACAGACGTAGGAACAGATGCTGCCTATGATAGTGTTGTTTATTTAGAAGCTGGAAGTTTTACTACTGAATCTTCATGTAATGCAGGTCCAGATCAATCGTTATGTGCTACTACATCAGCTACCCTTGCAGCTGTATCTCCTGCAACAGGCTCTTGGTCTGTTGTTTCAGGTTCAGGAACTTTTGTATCAAATACAAATCCAAATACTACTGTTAATGGTCTTTCAATTGGAGCAAATGTTTTTAGATGGACTGCTTCTGATTTATCTTGTACTTCAGATGTTACAGTAACACAACAAGCACAACCAAATGCCGGAAGTAATGGAACTTTAACGGTATGTCAAGGAACTACACCAACAAATGCACAGTTATTTGCAGCCTTAGGCG
>JBEIDK010000173.1:0-6271 GCA_040383485.1 Flavobacteriales bacterium | reverse complement strand
CAGATTCCCAACCAGTGTTTGAAGTGTCTTTTAAGAATTTATAATAGTGAGTTGCAGTAGTATCTAAACTTAATGTTGTTTCATAAACATCGGTAGTACCTACTTGCGTCATTGCATTGGCGGTACGATTAAAATTGTTGAAAGTACCAGCTATGTGAACACCACCTGCGCCAATTGTTGTTCCAGCCATATTTACTCTAAAAGTAATTGGTGCATTAGTTATTTGTGCTGTTGTTGAATATGAATAATTTGCGCCTGAGTTGTTATTTAATTTTAAGGTTACTAAATCATAATCACTTGTTGGTGTAAAACTTGAAACATCAACAGTTGATGACATTATATAGTAGCTTAATTGAGTATTTGCAACTTGCGCAGGAATTACGGCTGTTCCTGATGTTGAAGTTGAATTAGTAAAATTAACAGGAATAGCCGTTGATGTAGACCATCCGTCATTGGTAAATCTAACAAAAACAAGCTCTTCAGGGCTTTTTGCATTTGCTAAGGTAACCGAAACTGTTACTGGAGCATTAGCGGTAACAGCATTTGCAGTTGGGCTTTGAGAAACACCTGAAATAACTACCGGTGCTGCCGACGTTTCCATTACAATTCCATTTGTTGAAGAGTTGCCTAAATCTTTGAACCTAGTCGTATAAAAGTGTCCAATAATAGTACTATCGTTTAAGTAATTATCGCCAATTCCTGGATTGTTTGGATAATAGACATAAGGTGCAGGAACATTTACAAAAGCAGTACCGAACTTTCTCCAACGATTTGCACCTACATTATTTTCAAGAACAAATTGGTCTGCTTGAGTTTGAGCCTCAAGAGTAACAGAAGGATACCCTACAATATCAGGCTGAAGAGCATAAGCACCATTATACCAATCGTTGCGGTATTCGGCATGTAAATAAAATGTTTGTGCTTGCAAACTAATCGTTAGAAGTAACGATAAAACAATAAGTAATTTAATTTTTCTCATTTTATATTTATTTAAAATTTATCCTAAGTGTGAATTATACACTTCAAAACTAATTGATTATTTTATTATTGCAAGTAAATAAACAGTAGAGAATTTTATTTTAACTAATTCTGTTTTGTTTTTTTTTCTTTTTTATATAAAGAGTTTAAACGGTATGTTTTATGTTTAGGAAAAATTTTCTACTAAGTTTGCAATATGTCGAAAGAACAAGAAACAATAGAAACTTCAGCGCCAAAAGATTTAGGTTTTGGCACTAATGCAGCTTCTTCAGGAATAAGGTTAATAAATAAAGATGGTACATTTAATGTTAGAAGAAAGGGTTTAAAGCCATATGAATCATTTCACTTTTATCATTACCTCATTACAGTGCCTTGGTGGAAATTTCACACCATTATTTTTTTATATTTTTTCTTTGCGAATTTATTTTTTACCATCATTTTTATGTTGGTTGGCTTTGAGCATATAGGAGGCATGATAGCTAATAGTTTTTGGGAGCAGTGTTATGAAACATTCTTCTTTAGCGCTCAAACATTAACCACAGTTGGTTATGGCCGAATAAACCCTGTTGGGTTCATGGCAAGCTTGGTTGCTTCGCTAGAATCAATGCTTGGTTTATTAGGTTTTGCTTTAATTACCGGTGTTTTGTATGGCCGTTTTTCAAGACCTGATACAAACATATTATTTAGCAAAAACGCTATAATAGCTCCTTATAAAAACATGAATGCTATTATGTTCAGAATGGCTAATTTACGTGAGAGTCAACTTATTGAGACAGAGGTTCAATTTGTAGTTGGATATAATAAGATAGTAAATGGCGTTCCTCAACGCGCCTTCGAAACATTATCGCTTGAAAGGGATAAAATAAATTTTTTTCCTTTAAGTTGGACCATTGTTCATCCTTTAGATGAACTTTCTAGCATTAAAGAATTAAGCTTGGTAGACTTGAAAAGTGCTAATGCTGAGTTTACTGTATTGGTGAAAGCATTTGACGATACTTTTCATCAGCATGTTTACGCTCGTTATTCCTATTCTTATTCTGATATTATTAGTGGAGTAAAATTTGTGCCAACATATCAATCTGCTGCCGACGGTGTTATTGAAATGGATTTTGATAAATTTCACAGATATAATGAAGCAATTCTCAATTAAATAAAAGGTACATTTTAGGAACCTTGAGGAATTTTTATGTTATCACCTACTTTTAAGGCGTTGTTCGACTTTATTTTATTGATTCGCTTTAACTCATCAACTGTGGCGCCTTTATATCTGCTAGCAATATTCCAAAGGGTATCGCCACGCTGTACCTTATGCACCAAATAGTTTGTTTTCTTTGATTCTATGATTGTGTCATTCTTAGATACAATGGTTGAGTCGGCATCATTAAAAATATTTTTATCAGAAAATTCTAAATCAAGTTGTTTTAATTCTTCGCTTGTAAAGTTTTGTTTTGTTTTATCAATTTTTTTAATGGCCGATAAGCTGCTTTGCGCCTTTACTTCGATAGGAATATTAGGTTCATTAACATCTAATTTCTTTTTATAAATTACCAAAGCTTTGCCTTTAGAGACATTGTTTTTTTTAAGTCTGTTCCACTTTTTAATTTCATTTATGGTTACTCCATATGCACTAGCAATGCTATTTAAAGTTTCGTTAGACTTTACCTTGTGCGTTATTCTTTCGGGCTGATTCATTTGTTTTTCAACAAACTTAGTAGTAGTTGCTACTGGTATATACTTATAAATATCCGCTTCGTTATTAATAAATGAACCTACCTTATTTGCAGGCAAACAAAGCATTGATCCTTCTTCATCATATGGAATTATATTTAATTTGTATGAGGGGTTCAGAAACTGTAATTCAGAAATTGAAATATCTACTATTGGTGAAATTTGGCTGAAATTAACCTGTTGTTTTAACCTAACAGTATCAGCAAAAAAGTAACTACTTTTTACTGTGATGGGGTATAAATTGTGTTCACGAGAATAATTCATCACATAATTTACGGCAATAAATGCGGGCACATAATTTTGAGTTTCAGTGGGTAAAAATGGCCTAATTTCCCAATATGTTGTCTTTCCTCCACTTCGCCTAATGGCTTTAGAAACAGTGCCGGGGCCACTATTGTATGCCGCCAACACCATTTGCCAGTCACCAAAAAGGTTATACAAATATTTTAAATATTTACAGGCTGCTAAAGTAGATTTATATGGGTCACGACGTTCATCAACATATGAAGTTACTTCTAATCCAAACATTCTGCCAGTAGGCAACATGAATTGCCAAAGGCCCGCCGCGCCTGTTCTAGATATAGCGCTTGGGTTCAGTGCCGACTCTACTATTGCTAAATATTTTAATTCAAGAGGTAAATTATATTTATCTAATTGCTCCTCAAATAAATTAAAGTAGAGATGACTTAAGCCCAAAACCTTACTTACTACATTTCTTTTTTTATTTGAATATAAATCAATGTAATGTTTCACCGACTCATTATAAACCAAATCGAAAGGGGATTTATTATCAAGTTTACTAAGTCTAGACTCTATGGTAAGCTCATCGAAATAAGGCACTGTTTCTGGGCTGTAATTATAGGTATTTAAAATGCAGGTATCAGTAGAATAGCTGCTGCATTCAAATAACTTTAGCGACTGAAGACTATCTAAAATAGATGCTATTGGGTCGTCTGGTTGTACAATTAAATCTTTGCCATTGGGTTGTTTTATTTTTATTGCAAATGAATTATTTACCCCCCCAAAAAAAGCAATGCATACTATTATGAATACTAATTTATTTTTTTGCATTCTATAATTTATTCTTTTAATCTAAATTTTATTGCTCGTATAATTTTGTAATTATAATATTTTTTCTTAAATCTATTTCACTTCTACTTCTATAGGTTTACACATTCCACTTTCTGTTGTTCCAACTCTGCCATAAAAAATTATATTATAACTGCCTTTTTTAAAGTTTGTCTCGTTAAACAAATATGTTTTATAATCCTTTTGCTTTGTCAAATAAGGTTTTATAAGCGTTTCGGAAATATGATCAGAAAATGAATCCTTATTTAAATAAATAACACGATAACTTAGGTGTGCTATAAGGTTTTTGTTTATATCTATTGTAGAGTGAACATAATCAGGCGCTGTAATCGCAATTTTAATCTTTAGCTCTTCGTTCTCCTTTATTTCATATTTCTCCTTCTCAGTATGGAAAAACATCTTGGTGTAACTTCTGTAAATCTGATTTAAAATACAGCACATCTTTTCATCAACAGGTGTCGGTATTGAATCGAAGTAGTCGTTTACCCAATTAGGAATGACGAGTGCATCTTTACCCTGTATTCTTAACTCATAATCGTTCCACAAATCATATTGACTTTTTCTGCATCCAAAACTATTGATAGAATGAGCAAAATCTTGTGTGTAAAATGAATACATAGCGGTTTTTTGATAAGAGTCTTGAAAAACCAAAATAGCACCGTTTGCTTTATGCTTTACATTGTTGGCCCATTGCTGCCAGCCATGTCTTTTGTATTGATAATTTAATTTGGCTGGTAAAAAATCATACATCAAATAAATACGTAGCGGTAGCATTAAAATTACTACCCCTAAAGCACCAATTTTTACGAGTTTAAAATTTAAATTCGTTTCTGAATTAGCTGCAATAATAATGAATGGTATAAATGCTGCAGCAGTCCAATTAGCTTCTATTCGGCCATTGAAAGAAGACGCTAAAAAGAAAAGTAAAAAGCCGAGTGCAGTAAAAATAGCAGCTCTAATAAATAAGTTAGTATGCCTAATATTGAAATTACTTTTTATTAAGCACCAAACTGCTATTGGTCCAATAAAAGCAAGCTGTCCTCCGAGGTAACCAAAGATGTTTTCAAGATTAACACCACCATCAAACCTATAACCTAAATGATATTTTATACTAGGAAACTCATTCTTAATTTGCCATAAAATATGTGGCAGCAATAAAACAATTGCAATAACAACTGCAGCGTAAAACTTTATTTCTCTCAATAGTTTTAGATTACTCAAAACAACGAAACCAATTAGTAAAAAACCATGATACTTACTATAAATAAGCGCTGCTGCAAATAGTGAAAGTAAAATTGCATTTGACCATGAGTTATCTGATGTAAATTTTTTATAAGAATAAAAAAAACAAGCTGCAAAAAACATCAATGGAATATCAGGAACAGCCAAAAAACCTATGGCTTGAAACGCTATGAAATTAAGATATAATACAATAAAAAGTATTACGTTTTTGGGGTTACATATCTTAAACAATAAAATTGCTGTACCGGTATTCAGTAAAACACAAATCAGCCTAACTCCCAATTGAGAATGTGTTAAATATTCACCTATCTTAATTAAGACAGCAATCATTGGTGGATGGTCGAAATACCCAAAGCTTAGCCTAGTGCTATACATATAATAATATGCCTCGTCTGGCAATAGTTCTGTAAATGTTGCTTGTATAAGGTTTACAAAGGTCAGAACAATAAGAAATATTTTATACTGTCTATTCATTTAAATTGTAAAGATGATGAATATAATCAAGTAGCTTCATTAAACAAACTCCCATGCACTTTTATAATTTTCATTGTCTTGCGTAAAAGATACAAAGTTTTCATAAAAGCTGTTCGAAGATATTGTAGCACTATCTCCAATAACTACCATTTTTTTCTTTGCCCTTGTCAGTGCTACATTCATTCTGCGAGTGTCTGCTAAAAAACCAATCTCCCCTTTCGAATTGCTTCTTACTAAACTAATATAAATAATATCTTTTTCTTGTCCTTGAAATCCATCAATGGTTTTTACCCTAATATTTGTATGCGCTTTTAATTCTTCGTCTTCAGCAATTAACTCGGTAATAAGCTGCACCTGTTCTTTGTAAGGAGAAATAATGCCTACTGAAAAGTCAATTTCTGGAGTTTTATTTTCATTTAAATCTGTAAATAATAGCTTTAAATGTTTTAAGAGCATTGTTGCTTCATCCCTATTGCAAACACTCAAACTTTCGGGGTTTAATTCTTCATCGAAGCTGCAGCCAGCTGTGTCAATATAATCAAATGCAGTAGACGAAATGGCACCAGCAACTTTAGATAATGTTTGGCTTTCAACACTAGAATGCGCTTCTAGCTTTGAATCATAAAAATTGATGTTGCTAAATTGCATGATGGCTTTGTTCATTCTATATTGAACTTGCAACATTATGCTATTTATTTCGTGCTTACACCTTTCCATTAAACTAGTTGTTAATCCAGCATTTGCAGCTTCTTTATTCTTT
>JBEIDK010000172.1:0-6316 GCA_040383485.1 Flavobacteriales bacterium | reverse complement strand
CTTGCAGCTCTGCATCCTCAAATAGTAGTAAAAATCCCGATGATTAAAGATGGGATTAAAGCAATCAAGTATTTTTCAGGAAAAAATATAAGAACCAATTGTACATTGGTTTTTAGTGCCGGACAGGCATTACTAGCCGCTAAAGCGGGTGCTACTTACGTATCTCCATTTGTTGGTAGACTTGATGATATATCGTTTGATGGTATTGAGTTGATACAACAAATAGTAGGTATATATTCTATGTATGGCTTTGAAACACAAGTATTGGCAGCGTCTATACGCCACACCATGCATTTGATACAATGTGCCGAAGCAGGTGCAGATGTAGTTACTTGTCCTTTAAATGTAATTACCGGATTGTTAAAACATCCTCTTACCGATAGTGGCCTTGCCACATTTTTAGCCGATTACGAAAAAACAAAGGAGTAATTATAACTCGTTAAAAAGGAGGGGGCTAAATTTTTAGTTCCCTCTTTTTTTTGATTTGAGATGGAATAAAAATTAATTATTTATTGAAATTCTATAAATTAATTTCTGTTATTATATTTTTTTCTTTTACCACTTCACATTTCCGCTTAGCCCATGCAATTTTTCTTCTATTTGTTTTCATTTTCTTTGTAGGGCACAATCAACAGAGTTTTATTAACTATTTGATTTGTTGATTATTGTATAATATGTTTGTTTTTATTGCCAAAGTAGTGATTATTTCGGATGAAATTTGATTACGAATTTTCAATAGCGGCATTAATTTGCATTTGATAAAAATCAATTACTTTTTTTTCTTTTGAAGTCAGATTTAAATCTATCATGACAACTAAATTTTAAATTTTCGGGTAGGTTATCACAATTTGTGATAACCTCTGGAACCTCTGGTTTTGTTTACTGAAACATAAAGTTATTGGGAAAGCTATCAATGTTTCTTTTAATTGCTTGTTTTAGCACTCTATTTTCAACTTCAATCATTTCTGCAAGGTTAAAATGAAGCATTACTTTTTGTTTTCGAATACTATATATTTTGGTTTCTATTTTTTGTAATTGCATATAAATATTGAAAAAAACATTACCACTTCACATACCCACTCAAACCATGTAAGCCTCCTTCTCGGCCATATCCGCTTTCTTTATAGCCACCAAATGGTGAGGTAGGGTCAAATTTATTATATGTGTTTGCCCAAACTACTCCGGCACGAAGTTTAGTAGTCAAGTTAAATATTTTTGAGCCTTTGTCAGTCCACACACCTGCACTTAGTCCGTAAGGTATATTGTTGGCTTTTTCAATTACCTCTTCAATAGTGCGGAAAGTTTGCACTGCAAGCACAGGCCCAAATATTTCTTCCTGCACAATGCGGTGACTTTGCGATGCATTCAAGAATAGAGTTGGCTTGCAGAAATATCCTTTTTTAGGAATGGCGCAACTGCTTTGGTAAAATTCTGCACCTTCATCTTTTCCTAATTTTATGTACTTATTAATATTGTCTAATTGACCTTTACTATTGATTGCGCCAATGTCGGTATTCTTGTCCATAGGGTCACCAACAATCAAGGTTTCCATCCTATCTTTTAGTTTATTTATCACCTCGTCGGCAACTCCTTCTTGAACAAACAAGCGGCTACCCGCGCAACATACGTGACCTTGATTAAAAAAAATTCCATTTATAATTCCTTCTACAGCTTGATTAACGGGTGCATCTTCAAAAATGATGTGAGCGGCTTTTCCGCCTAATTCAAGTGTAGATTTTTTAGTTGTACCCGCAATTGCTTTTTGAATGTATTTGCCCACATTGGTTGAACCTGTAAATGCAATTTTATCAACATCTTTGTGATTTACCAATGCAGCACCTGCTTTTCCAAAACCAGTTACAATGTTTACAACACCTTCTGGCAAGCCGCAATCAGCAAGCACTTCTGCGAGCTTGAGCGCTGTTAATGGAGTACTTTCGGCAGGTTTTAAAATTACAGTATTGCCACAGGCCAAAGCAGGTGCAATTTTCCATGCAGCCATCAATAATGGAAAATTCCATGGAATAATTTGTCCGGCAACCCCTAATGGTAGTGGGTTCCGATTCGGGAATGCATATTCTAATTTATCGGCCCAGCCCGCATAATAAAAAAAATGATTTGCTGCTAAAGGCACATCAATATCGCGACTTTCACGTATTGTTTTACCTCCGTTTAATGTTTCAATAACCGAAAACTCTCTTGCACGTTCTTGTATCATCCGTGCAATGCGGTAAAGGTATTTGCCTCGTTCTTTTGCAGGCATTTTGCTCCAAACTTGCGTGTATGCTTTTCGCGCAGCTTTTACTGCTTTGTCAATATCTACTTCATCACCATCGGCAATAGAAGACAATTTTAATTCAGTTGCAGGATTTATTGTATCGTAATATTTTCCTGCAGTAGGTTTCACAAATTTACCACCAATAAACAATTCGTATTGCTTATTGATGTTAATATGTTTTGTATCTTCTGGTGCTGGTGCGTAGTTCCAACCTCCTGTAAAATCAAGCGGTGCAGGGGTAATAATTTTTTTTGCCATTTTATATTTGTTGAGGTTCATCATTGTGAGGCGGCTTGCGCCGAAGCAATCTATTTTGAGTTTGCTTCATTCTTCGCAAATACGAACCGTATGTTATAAATACTTCTTTATTTTTTCGTTGTGAAATTCTATAAAATATTCTACGTTTTCAAATATATCAATAACTTCGATACGCATTAATTTTGTTGGCCTATTACTCAACATTGCATTGTACGAATTATATTTCCAAGTTGTAATATCTTTTGTAAAATTTTGCTCTATAGGATTAATGTGTATGTAGGAAATACATTCAATTAACTCTCCGTTATTTTTTATCTCATTGCTTTCAAAAGTACATTTAAATAAACTGCCACCTCTGTTTTGTTGCTTGTTAATTACTTTAGTAAAAACATTGAAAAACTTTGAAAACTGTTTTGAAATTAGTACCCCTAAAATATCTATATTATTCAAACCATTTGCTTTTGATAGTTTTTTTATTTCATCTAAGGTCATTGTTTCATCCGGGAATTTGCCTTCAATTTTAAAGTAGGTAAATATCTCTTTTTCTGATTTTGTTTTTACAAGAAAATGAAAATTATTTGGAAGCAAACAATAGCTATATATGCTTGCTATTGGCGAAATATGTTCAAAAAATAAGGATAGAAAATAATTGTAGTTTTCATCGAAATAGAACAAATTATTCTTTCTATTGGCATTATTGTAAATATGAATAAAGCTATTGGCTTTTAATTGTTTGCTTATAATTTCCAAAGCAGAAAATTGTTTATTTAGTGTATTATATTTGCTTCCTTCATTAAATCTTTACCCATATATTTTAGTAATACTTGCGCAGTTGTTACAACATCTTTTTGGCAATACTCTGCAATACGTTTTATGTTTTTTTCTTTATAGTAAACTCTATGAACCATACTTCCATCAATATCATCTTTAGGGGTTGGTATGCCAAAAACATGAGCCAATAAACTCAAAGAGGTATAGTGCTTATAGTCTCCAAATTTCCAAAGCTCCATAGTATCTAAATGATTAATTTCCCATGGTTTTTTACCTGCAAGATTTAATGCTTTAGGTATGTCAAGTCCATTAATTATTATTCTCCGTGCTATGTATGGAAAATCAAATTCTTTGCCGTTATGTGCACATAATATTTGCTTTGGCGATTTACAGAAATTATTCAGCGTTTCAATAAACTCCTTAATCAAGATCATTTCATTTTCATCATAAAATGATTTCAGTTTAAACTTTATTTCATTATTTTCTGTAAAAAACAATCCCACTGAAATGCAAACAATTTTTCCGAATTCTGCATAAATACCAGCACGTTCATATGTTTCTGAAGGGGTGAGATTATTTTTTAAAGCATAAAAATCTATTTCTGCCTTTTTATCCCAGAGGGCTTTTGTAGCATCATCTAGTAAATCATAACTTTCATTTTGAGGGGTTGTCTCAATATCTATAAACATGATATCGAAAATTGAATAATTGGATAGCATAGATTTCTTATTTTATTAAAAAAGAAAAGCGCAACACTAGTGCTGCGCTTTATATTATTAACAATAAAATTATTGTTTAAAGCCAATCAACAAAACTGCACATCCAGATGCTGCATTTTGATTCAGTAATTGAGCTTCAATTGTACAGTCTAATGTGTTCTTTATCTTAAAATCCCAATAAGGTGCATTTTTGTGTTCTGTATTTGTAAATAACATGTTATGTTGCTTATCAAAAATACTGAATACTAAATTACCATCTGTCATCCCGCTACAAGCGGCCATTCTGTATTGTGTACCACCAAAAAGTGTTGCATTGAATTCTGCCACTTCTTTTGTTAAAAGCAAAGCACGGTATTGTTGGCCATCGCTAATATATTTTGCTGTAATATTTTTATAGCACGCATTTGCAACTGTGTCGCATTGGGCATAAATATTATTTAACTTAATTGTTAAACAAAATAATACTAAAAAACTTATCACTATTTTTTTCATATTCTTATATATTTTGTGTTTTTACTATTTATTTAATTAACGATTAAACCACGTAAATTTTTAACTTTTTCTTGAATTGCTTTTGTTACATCAGGACTAATTTTTACTTCTGTAGTGCTGTTAATCGTGGTAACTTTATTGGCCTCATCAGTAGTTGGTTTTATGTAAACGTAATTAACCTCTACTTTATCAAATTCAGAAGCCAAGTCAATTAAAGCATCTACAAATTCAGTAAATCCTTCTTCCTGGTAATAAGGGGTAAGAAGTTTTATTAAATTATCAAGTGTAGTTTTTTGCTCACCCATTCTTTCTTCAAGCTTCTTTTTGTCTTTTAAATTTGTATTATAGATTTCAGATGTAAAATATAGACTTTCAACCCATCCTCCTGCAATAATTAATGAACTTACCTTTCCTCTATCATTATCTTTTAAATAACTATCACTACTTCTAAATGCTTCTGAGGTGAAAACTAGAAGTGAGTCCTGATTTGACATATTTTGTTTGAAACGGTCCAGCAGTTTTGTACCAAATGCACCAGAAATGCCTACATCATCACTCAATTTTTTAACAGCACCCAAATACCCAATTGCTTCTTGTGTTTGTTGATACAAAATTATGTAACCTAAATCGGCGCCATAAGCGCCTAAATTTAACGCCCTTTTTGTTTCAGTAGAATAACTAGAAATTTTACCAGGAGAGTTAAGTAGACCTTTATTGTAAGTGGCACCTACTTGTTTTAAAAGTATTGCGGTTTGAATAGGAGATGGAATACTAAAAAGAGTACCATTAATATTAACCAAGTTAGATTTATTTGAATCCAATTTCTCTACCTCTTCATCATCATTTTTTGTGTTTGAACAAGATGATAATACAAACATTGTGAGTAGCACAAATAACGAAAATAATCTGCCAAAAGGTTTAATAAAGTTTATCATTTTTAAAAATGTATTTGCGACAAAAATATAATTTTATTTGTCAATAGATAATTTTAGAATTGGAAATTTAATTTTAATCTATAACCAATTCAAAATACTACATTTACAACATAGTTTATTATGAAGAAAAGAATAGCAATAAATGGTTTTGGAAGAATTGGTAGAGCCGTGTATAGGCTTTTAGCAAATAATAGTGATATTGAAGTAGTTGCCTTAAACGATTTGGCAGATACAGCTACCATGTGTCATTTGCTAAAATACGATTCAGTTCATGGAATGGCTCAGTCAAAAATTGAATTAAATGACGCAAACATTACTTTTGGAGTTCAAAAGTCAAAAATTCTGCATGAAAAAAATATAGAAAATTTACCATGGCAATTATTAAATGTTGATATTGTTATTGAATGTACTGGTCTGTTTTTGACTAAGGAATTAGCACAAAAACATATTGACAGTGGAGCTAAAAAAGTAGTTTTGTCAGCACCTCCAAAAGACTCGGAAACTAAGGCCGTAGTTTTGGGTGTTAATGACAATATTATAGAAGAATCCGATTTTGTTATTTCTAATGCATCATGCACAACTAATAGTGCTGCGCCTTTACTTAAGGTTTTAAATGATAATTTTGGAGTTCAAAGTGCATACATAACAACAATACACTCTTACACTAGCGACCAGCGCTTACATGACTCCCCGCACCATGACTTAAGAAGAGCAAGAGCTGCTGCATTATCAATTATACCAACAACCACAGGGGCCGCAAAAGCCCTCAGTAAAATATTTCCTGAATTAGAAGGGAAGTTAGGAGGAGGAGGAATAAGAGTTCCAGTTCCTGATGGATCCTTAACTGATATTACATGTCAATT
>JBEIDK010000171.1:0-6387 GCA_040383485.1 Flavobacteriales bacterium | reverse complement strand
AGTTGTTTTTAAGTTTTCCTTAATAGATTTTTCTTTTTTAATGAAATAATTTATTAAGCCTTTCAATAGTCTTACTGTTTCAACAAGTTTTTGATTAATAATTTCAAACTGATTTGAGTCAATAAATTTTAGTTGATGGCATATTATTATTTGTGTTTCCAATTCATAGCAAGAACCTTTAGCGATGTACAAAAAATTCTTTGTGTCCTTTATGGTTTGCCTACCCATTCCTTCTGCCATATTTGATGAAATTGAAATTGTCGAACGTCGCATTTGAGATGTTAATCCATATAGTTCTGATGATGGGAATGAATTTGTAATGGAGTAGATTGAAAAGGATAATTCAATACTCTTTTTCCAAGCATTTAAATCTTTATATGAATTTCTTTTTATTTCAGTTTCCATTTTCTATCTACTATATACCATCTACTAATAACTAAGCACTAGCAAAAGCGTTAGCTAGTTCCTCCACATCATCAAAGTGATTTTTAACTCCATTTATTTCTTGGTATTTTTCGTGGCCCTTTCCTGCAACTAGAATTATATCTCCCTTCTTGGCAAGCATACATGCGGTTTTAATAGCTTGTTTTCTATCAACAATACTTAGAACTTTACTTGTGTATTGTGCTTCAACTCCAACTTGCATTTGTGATAATATTTCTTCTGGATTTTCGTTTCGTGGATTATCACTTGTCAAGATTATTTTATTGCTTTTTTGACAAGCAATCTTTGCCATTATTGGGCGCTTTAAAGCATCACGATTGCCTCCGCAGCCAACTATTGTAATTAGTTGCTCGTTATTGGTTCTGATGTCATTTATCGTATTTAAAACATTTTCAAGTGCGTCGGGAGTATGTGCATAATCAACAATTCCAATTACTCCATTGTCAGATTTTACAAATTGAAAACGACCATCAACAGCATTTAATGTACTTAACGTAGTTAGGATATTTGTTTTGTTTTCTCCTAGTAATGTTGCTATAGCATAAACCATTGTAATGTTGTAAGCATTGAATGAACCGATGAGTTTCAACCACACTTCTGTATTATTCAAACTCAACATCAAACCACTAAATGAACTTTCAATGATTCGGCATTTGAAATCAGCCATTTGCTGCAAAGCATAAAATTGCTTCTTTGCTTTGGTATTTTGCAAAATCACTGTTCCATTTCTATCGTCCTTGTTTGATAATGCAAAAGCAGTATTCGGAAGCATATCAAAGAATCCTTTTTTTGCAGCTAGATAATTTTCAAAAGTTACATGATAGTCCAAATGGTCATGCGTAATATTTGTAAATGCTGCACCTGCAAAAGTTATTTCATCAATTCGGTGCTGCACAACAGCATGTGAGCTTACCTCCATAAAGCAATGTGTAACGCCTGCATCAAGCATTTCTTGAAGCAACTTATTCAAACTTAAACTATCAGGAGTAGTATGTGTTGCAACTATCTCTGTATTTACAATCACATTTTTGACTGTTGATATTAAACCTGTTTTATATCCTAATGCAGAGAATAATTTATATAGTAATGTGGCCGAAGTTGTTTTTCCGTTAGTACCTGTAATGCCTATTAACTTGAGCTTGCGCGAAGGGTGGTTGTAGTAGTTTGCAGCCATCACCGCCAAGGCTGCTTGCGAATTTTTTACTTTTACATAAGTTATCTTATCATTTATTTCTGCGGGTAAAACTTCACATACAATTGTGTTGCAACCTTTTTCAATTACTTGTGCAATGTATTTGTGTCCATCATTTTGTGTGCCGCTGATGGCTATAAACAATCCAAATTTTTCAACTTCTCTCGAGTCGAAATAAATGTTCGAAATAGCAACATGGGTAGAGCCTACCACTTCTTCAATTCTAACCTTATATAGTATTTCAGTTAATAATTTCATTAGCTTAATACAATTATTATTTCTTTACCCCTTGTAATTATTGAACCTTCTACAATGCTTTGTTTCTCAACCTTTCCTGCTCCGTTAATTTTTACTGTAAGGCCCGCATTCTCTAAAATATGAAGGGCATCTTTTAGGCCCATACCTATTACATTGGGCACCTTACCCGATATTATTTTCTTATCTGAAAGAGTCACATATTTTGCACTCGGTGTAGCATAAACCCAGTCTGTATTTTTAGCTTTTATGCATGGAACCTTAAGCATATTTGTTACCAATTCAATATCTTCGGTAGCGCCACTTTTTACATAAGGAGTTTTCAAAATATTTCTATTCGTATCTGCGTCTATTGGTTTATGAATTTCTGTATTTGTGCTATATACTTTATCTGCTACATCTCTAAATACAGGACCAGCGACTGTGTTGGCATAGTATTGTCCATTGGCAGGTTCGCTTATTACAACTATCATAGAGTATTTAGGATTACCAGCAGGGAAGTAACCACATAAAGAACCCTGGTAGGTTCTATTTCCTTCTTCTCCGTATCCTCCTGTTGTTTTGACTATTTGTGCTGTTCCAGTTTTCGCAGCTATTTTGTATTCTGTATTTCTTAAATAAGTAGCAGTACCTCTTTCTACAACGCCTTCTAACATTTTCTTTGCCATGTCAATTGTTTCCTGCTTAGCAATTCTCTCTACCAAAATTTCTGGTTCAAACTTTTTCACAACAATGTTTTTCTCTCTTATCTCTTTCACAAAATGTGGCTTAACCATAGTACCATTATTTGCTACTGCATTATAAAAAGTTAGTAATTGCAAGGGTGTTACTTTCTCTTCGTATCCCGTGCACATTACGGGTAATGAAACAGCACTCCAATATTGGTCTTTAGTTGTTTTTATATATGGTTTAGCCTCACCAGGAATATCTAAATCTAATGTGGTATGCAACCCCATTCTGTATAAGCCATCAATAAATTTTTGTGGTTGCTTTGCATAATATTTATAAATAATTTTAGCAGTTCCTACATTTGATGATTGCTCAAAAACTTCTTGTAAAGTAACCTTACCAATCCCTCCATGAGAATCTTTTATATCATGACCATTAAAATTATGAGTACCTTTTTCAGTGTCAACTTTTTCTTCTAAATTGGTGTAGCCATCATCAAGGGCAACCATTAGTGATGGAAGCTTAAATGTAGAGCCAGGTTCAGTTGCAGCCCCAACAGCATAGTTGTAATTCTCTCTATAGTCCGTAGAATCTTTACGCGATAAGTTTACGATAGCCTTGATGTCGCCAGTTGCAACTTCCATCAGTACTATACATCCATATTTTGCTTTTAGTTTTATCAGTTGTTGTTCTAATGAATGATGTGCAACGTCCTGTATATTTATGTCAATCGTTGTAATGATGTCTGCACCATCTTTGGGTTCTATTTCATTGTCTTCATTCAATGGCATCCAAACACCACCAGCAATTTTCTGCATCAATCGTTTGCCACTTACCCCTCTTAAATCTTTATTAAAAGCACCTTCTACACCAACTGGTTTTATGGTTGCACGGTCATAGCCTAAGGTACGTGCAGCTAAATATTGAAATGGTAATTCCCGTCGATTATTTTGATTGGTAATGAATCCGCCTTTATATTTTCCTAACCTAAAAATTGGAAATTTTTTAAGCACCTGCATTTCATTATAGGATATGTTTTTAGCGATGGGGTGAAAATGTTCCTGATTTTTTCTTGCTCGTTGCAGTTCACGCTTGTATTCTTTGGGAGTTTTATTTTTAAAAAATTTACTCAAGCATAGTGCTAATGAATCAATCTTATCGTTAAAAATTTTATTGGTCAGCGGGTCGGCATTTACATCCATATGCACATCGTAAATTGGAACCGATGTGGCTAACAGATTTCCTTCACAGTCAAATACATTTCCTCTTGCAGCTTCAATGTTAAATACCCTCGTATTCATTTGTTTTGCTAAGGCTCTCCACTTATCACCTTCTTTATACTGTATGGTAAAAATTTTAAAAACAATGGCAATTGCAAACAAAGCAGCAAAAGCAAACATTGCTGTTGCCCTTATATTTATTTGTTTTTTTTCGTTTGACATTATTGTATAGTGCTTAGTTCTTAGTTTTTAGTGCTTAGTTTTTTGTTTTTAGTAGATAATTTTAATTGTTAATCATTAATCATTAATTGTCAATTTTCTTTGTCGAGGTTAGTTGGGGCTTTATTCACCACAATTTTCTTTGGTGCTTCCTTACTTTCTTGTAAGCCATCTATATGTTTAGTTGCCAAACCAGCTACTGAGCTTTGCGTACTTATTTGCATCAATGTAGATTTTGTAGTGATGTATTCACTATGCAATTCTTTCAGTTCTTTAGTGGCGTTATTTATTTTTCTTACTGTATGTTCTGCATAGTATCCGTTGGCTATGTAAAGCATTGCTATTACTGCTAAAAACAGTATAAATGGCAATTGTCGGGTACTAGTTTTCTGAGTTAAAAAATCGCCATTTATAACATTCAAAAATGCATTTCCAATTTTTTTAGAAGTTGTTTTTGCGCCTATATTCTTGTTTTTTTTACCTTCTTTTTCTTGTTTGATTTCTTCTTTTTTCTGCTCTAATTTTTCTTCTCCAATTATGTCTTTGAGTGTTGGCAATGGTTCATTGGCAGGAGTTTTCATCCTGTTTTCAACGTGCATGTTATCATCTCCAAACCTCATTTCTTTTCTGCTATTCTTAGTTTTGCACTGCGTGCTCTGTTGTTTATTTTTATCTCGGCAAGTGATGGCACTATTGCTTTCTTGCTGATCATTTTCCATGGTGTTTTTTCTGTACCGAAAACCGGATCCTTTTCAACAACACCTTCAAAATTTCCGCTCTTCATAAAGTTTTTTACCAACCTATCTTCAAGCGAATGGTAGCTCATCACCACCAATCTGCCACCTGGTTTTAATACATCTAAACTTTGAGTTAGCAAGTCTTTTAGAGCCCCTAATTCATCATTCACTTCTATTCTTAAAGCCTGAAAAACTTGCGCCAAATAGGTATTCATCTTTTGTGGAGCAGTCATACCTTTACACAATTCAATGAGCTGTTCAGTACTTTTAATTTTTGTTTTGCTTCTTGCTTCAATAATCTTGCTTGCCAATCTTTTCGAACCTTCTAGTTCGCCGTAAGTAGAAAATATGGCAACCAATTTTTCTTCTGAATAGCTGGCTAAAATTTTCTCTGCCGTTAATTTTGAAGCATTGTCCATGCGCATATCTAGTGGACCTGTAAAGCGAATTGAGAAACCTCTTTCGCCAGTATCAAATTGATGTGATGAAACACCTAGGTCTGCTAAAATGCCTGATACCGGCAGAGCTGCATACATGCGCAAAAAATTTTTCATGTAACGGAAATTGCTCTTTACCAAAATCAATTTTTCATTTTCCGTTTTGTTGGCATGTGCATCATGGTCTTGGTCAAACCCTATGAGTTTGCCAGTAGTAATGTGCTTTAAAATTTCATTGCTATGCCCACCACCTCCATAGGTAACGTCAACATAGTTGCCATCCCCGTCAATGTTCAAAGCTTCAATACAATCATGTAAAAGAACTGGTGTGTGATATTGTTGCATATTCATTCTCTCAAGCTTATCCAATCCAAAATTTTATTCCAACATCATTTTTATTTGCTGTCTTCTACCTTACTCATAATTTTTTCTGCCAATGCTTCAAAAGCGCCTTGGTCAAAATTGTCCATAGTAGCACGGTAACTTTTTTCACTCCATATTTCTATTTTGTTGAGGCTTGATGAAAGCACAACATCTTTTTCTATTGCTGCATAGTCGGTTAATCTTTTCGGGATGAGAATGCGGTTTACATTATCTACCTCCACCTCAAGAGCACCGTTTGTAAACTGACGAATGAATGTGTCGTTTTCTTTGCTGAACCTGTTGAGCTTGCTTAAATCAGTCATGATAATTTCCCATGCAGCCACGGGGTATAGAATTAAACACTTTTGGAAAATACCACGATTCACCACAAATTTTTCTTTCTGTGTAGCTGGCAATTGTTTGTATAGCCCTGCAGGCAGACTTAAGCGGCCTTTTGCATCAAGCTTACATTCAAATTCTCCTATAAATGTGGTTGTGTTCATTTTTTATCTGAAAACAAATTAAAATCATTTTCTCCACTTTCTACCACTTTTTACCACGATTGTTGAAAACTTTTGATTTCTTGTCCTTTTTAAATTATCAATACCACCTTGAAAGGCTTATAAATAATGAAAATATTTATTTTTTATAGAGGTGGGAGAAAGTGGAGTAAAATTATACTTAGGGGCAGTATTTTTGACTGAAAAACCAAAAAATGATTTTTATAAAAGAAGTTTTGGTGAGCGCTGAAAAATTTGAATAGACTTTTTTGAAGGATTTTTCAGAGTGATTTTTTTAGAAATAACACCCTAGTACCAAATGATTATTTCTTTGTTTTCACCTCTGTTTTT
>JBEIDK010000170.1:0-6432 GCA_040383485.1 Flavobacteriales bacterium | reverse complement strand
TTTTGTTTGGTTAGGAGTATAAATTAATAATTTGTATTCATGAACCAAATTATATTTTATTCAACTCCACAAGGCAATGTAAAAGTTGAAGTGATTTTTGAAAACGAAAGTTTTTGGCTTACGCAAAAAGCAATGGCGGTATTGTTTGGTGTTGCTGTGCCTGCCATTAGCAAGCATTTGAAAAATATTTTTGAATCAAAGGAATTGCAGCAAAATTCAGTTGTTTCCATTTTGGAAACAACTGCCAGAGATGGTAAAAATTATAAAACTACGTATTACCGATTAGATGCTATATTAGCTGTTGGTTATAGAGTAAATTCATTAGAGGCAACTCAATTTAGAATTTGGGCAACCACTACATTAAAAGAGTTTATTACAAAGGGCTTTGTATTAGATGATGAACGCTTAAAGCAGGGCAAAAATTTAGGTATAGATTATTTTGATGAATTGCTTGAACGCATCAGAGAAATACGCGCAAGCGAAAGAAGATTTTACCAAAAAATAACCGACTTATATGCTTTGAGTGTTGATTACACAAAAGGTGCCGATAAAACCAAAGATTTTTACGCTTCGGTACAAAACAAGTTACATTGGGCAATAACGGGTAAAACAGCAGCCGAAATAATTTATACCGAAGCTGATGCAACAAAAATATTCATGGGTTTAAAAACATGGAAATTTGCGCCAGACGGTAAAATATTAAAAAGCGATGTTGCCATTGCAAAAAATTATTTGATTGAAGCACACATTTCGGAACTTAACAGAATAGTTTCGGCATATTTAGATTTGGCAGAAAACAATGCAACTCGCCAGCAACTAATGTACATGAAAGATTGGAGTAAATTTTTAACTAGTTTTTTACAGCTTTCTAATTATCCAATTTTGAAAGACAAAGGAAAAGTAACTATGTTTGAAGCAAAACTAAAAGCTGAAAATGAATTTGAAAAATACCGTGTTGTACAAGATAAAAACTACGAATCGGACTTTGATAAAGTAATAAAAAAATTGAAGAGATAAATGGAAAGTTATGAGTTTGAAAAACGTGCATACCCTCATCCACGTTCACCCGAAGCATAAAAATTCAGGCGCAGCGTTTGAGTGTAGCTGTAGGTTGCAATTTTGCTCAAGCGTTTTGTTTGGTGAAGGATATAAATTAGAATATTATTTACAAAAATGGCAAATATTGCATTCTTTAATTCACATACTTTATGGCCGGTTCATTATGAAACTGAATTGGAAATTATTCAAAATTACATTGATTCAAAAGATAATATATACCAAATTGTTTGCAATGGTTCAATAACAACTTGTGACCTTAACTTAAAAAATAACTCATTAAGTTGTTTTAATTGTATTGAAAAACGAAAAAAAGGTATTGGACTCTTAAACATAAATAAATCAAGCCAACTTAAAAATATCAACTATAGTTGTTTGAATTCTGCTGAAATAAATAGAATTAAACAAATAAATTTCCAATACAATTCTATTGCTGAAATTCAAAAATTGAAAATTGAAAATTTTGATATTGGGTTAGCTGTACTCTCATCAATTATTAGTGAAACACGCGATTCTGCATTAGATTTAAAAGTATATAGAAATTTAATTGACAGCTATTTATTAGAAGCGCTTCTAATTTTTGAGTCTTCAAAAAAAATAATTCAAACCTACAGAATTGATAAGTTTTATATTTTTAATGGGCGTTTTGCATATCCACGTGCAGTACTTCGCGCTTGCGAACAAAAGGGTATAGATTATTATTTACATGAAACTGGAGGAACAATTTTTAAGTATGAAATTTTCAAAAATCATTTACCACATAATATAATTAAAACCCAAGAATTGATTGAAACTTTTTGGAAAAAAAGCACTGTAGAAGAACGTGAAAAATTTGGGCATCTTTTTTTTACAGAAAGGGAAAATGCCATTCCTCAAAGTTATATCTCTTTTGTCTCTGAACAAAAGCTTGATTTGCTTCCCGAAAGTTGGGATGAAAAAAAACACAACATTGTAATTTTTAATTCATCTGAAGATGAAATGGCATCTATTGGCGATGAATGGCAAAACCCAATTTATAAAAATCAGCTTGAAGGAATATTAAAAGTAGTGGATGACTTTAAAAAACACAAAAACATTATGTTGTATTTAAGAATGCATCCTAATTTAAAAAATGTAAATGATGATTACGTTAAGACTCTAAACAATTTACAAACAGATAATTTTGAGCGTATAGCACCAGACTCTCCAATATCAACCTACACTCTGATGAAAAAGGCAAACAAAGTAATTAGTTTTGGTTCCTACACAGGAATTGAAACGGCTTATTTTGGAGGTGTTTCAATTCTACTAGGCAAAGGATATTATTATGGAAAAAATGCTGTGTATGAACCTAAAAATCATCACGAAGCTATTGAGATGATAACGAATTTAGAGTTAAAACCAATTATTTCTGATTTTCCTTTAAAATTTGGAAATTATTTTAAAAACAGAGGCATTGATTATAAGCATTACAAACCAACAAAACTTTTTAACGGTACCTATAACGGTGTTGAGTTAAATACGTACAAAACACGTAAACAAAAAATATTAGATAGAATATTATTAACGCGTGTTGCACAAAGATTTGATTTAAAAAATAAAAGGAAGTTAATTTTGTTTTTTGCAAATTCAAGAATTTTCAATTTTTTAAATAAATAAATTTTGTTTATTTTGATTCCCTAACTTAAATTTAATAATGACCTTTAGTATAATAATGGCCGCATATAATAGGCGTGATGTTTTGGTTGAAGCATTAGGTTTTATTATTGAAAACGATTTCCCTAAAGAAGAATACGAAATAATAATTGGTGATAATAATTCAACTGACGGAACTAAACAGCGTATTGAACAATTTTGTAAAGACAATGCAGGTAAGGTTAATATTAAATATTTAGTTGAAACACGCAAAGGAAACGTTTATGCCAGACATTCAGCGGTAAAAAATGCTAATGGAAAGTACCTCGTTTTTTGCGACGATGATTGCTTTGTGGCTAAAAATTGGTTAAGTGAGATAAATAGGGTTTTTAATTTACATCCAGAAATTGGTTTGCTAGGTACACGTATTGAAATTTTATGGGACAAAACTCCTCCTAGTTGGATAAAGCCTTATCAGCCTCAGCTAGGCGAAATTAGTTCACCAGTGCCACTTAGAATAGAAGAAAACAATTTCTATGTGAATAGCGGAAGTATGGCAATTTCTAAAGAATTATTCGAGGAAGTAAAAGGCACGCTTCCTGAGCAAATTGGCGAATATTATGTAGGAGATGGAGAAACAGGGCTATGCAAAAAGCTACATGCATTAAATAAACCAATAGCAATAACCAATCAAACTTTTGTTAGTCACTATCAATTAGTCGCAAAAAACGGCGGTATTAAAGACATAAAAAGACGACACGAGAATAATGGAATATGTGAAGCATTTCATGAAGTATATCGTTTGAAAAAAGTTAATATTGATAATGTTTTGTGGAATAGGAATGAAAGAAGAAAAAGTATGCTTAAATCTATATTAACACTTAATTTTACATTAGCAAGGCAGAGTTATTTCCAATATCATTTTTATAAAAAAAAGTACGAGTTTATTGATGTTTTCACAAAGCAATCAACCAATATTTCTAAAGATTGGGAATTAAATGATAAGTATATTGCATCACCAATAGTCTATTCATCAGTATTTGAGAGAAAGTTTTAGTAATTTTAAATATGCAAAAAATATTAATAACGGGTGCTGCAGGTTTTGTGCCTAGTTCACTTGCCGATGCGCTAATTGCTACAAATAAATATTTCATAGTCGGTGTCGACAATTTATTAACAGGCAACATCAAAAACATTCCAAAGCCAGATAATTTAAATTATAAATTTATAAAAGCTGATGCTAATAACTACAATTCTATGAGTAGTATTATGTTGTCGTATCAATTTGATTTTGTATTTCATTATGCTGCAGTTGTTGGAGTAAAGCGCACGCAAGAAAATCCAGTAATGGTATTGCAAGATATAGAAGGTATTAAAAATATTTTAGAGTTGTCAAAAAACACTGGTGTAAAAAGAATTTTCTTTTCTTCTTCATCCGAAGTTTACGGCGAGCCTGTAGAGTTGCCGCAAAATGAGCACACCACTCCACTTAACTCTAGATTACCATATGCCATTGTCAAAAATGTTGGTGAAGCATTCTTTAAATCATACCAACAAGAGTTTGGATTAGATTATACTATTTTTAGATTTTTTAATACTTATGGACCAAAGCAAAGTCCTGACTTTGTTATGAGTAAATTCATTAAAAGTGCTCTAAATAATAAAGACATTACAATTTATGGAGACGGTTCTCAAACACGAACATTTTGTTATATTGACGATAACATTAATGCTTGTGTTAATGCGTTTGAGAACGCCTATTTTATTAATGATGTACTTAATATTGGCAATGATAATGAGGTAACTATACTTGAATTGGCTAATACAATAATCAAACTTACAAATTCAAGTTCACGAGTTGTCCATTTACCACCTCTCAAAGATGGTGATATGACTAGAAGAAGGCCTGATATTGCCAAAATGAAAACACTTTTAAATAGTGATTTGGTTTCAATGGAGAAAGGCATAACTAAGGTGATAGAGTCTAACATTTTCAGAAAATTAAATAACATAAAATCTTTTTAGGAATGCTTGAAACAATAACTCATCTGAATACCCAACTGGCAATTATCATTCGCAGTAGTTTTAAAAAGGATGGTATTGAATTTTTTACTGATGATTTATCTTCACAACAATTGGGGTATATGAATCGCCCAAAAGGATACATTATTCCTCCTCACCGCCATAATGTTGTAATGCGTGAAGTACATCTTACACAAGAAGTTTTATTCATTAAATCCGGAAAAGTGCGAGTTGATTTTTATGATGATGAGCAAACTTATTTGCAAAGTAGAATGTTGTTTGCAGGTGATGTAATATTACTTGCAAATGGTGGTCACGGATTCGAGATGATTGAACCATCAGAAATGATAGAAGTAAAACAAGGGCCATACTGCGGAGAACGCGATAAAGTACGTTTTGATCCTATTGACAAAACCAAAGTAAATTTGATACAATAATAATTAACGATTTTGCAATTAATGACTATCATTTTTAAAATAAAATGTATTTACTCTTGGCTAATCCTAACCATTTTACTAATATGGGCTTGTCTCGATAATTTCGCTGTTTCTCAATGTAACAGCATCATCTCATATAAGAACTAACAACAATCTATAACCAACTATCTAATAAACAATCTAATAAACAATCTACTAACAACAATCTACTAACAACAATCTACTAACAACAATCTACTAACAACAATCTCTAAATACTATCTACTAACAACTAACAACTATAAACAATCTACTATAAACAATCTACTAAAAACAATCTACTAAATACTATCTACTAACAACTAAGCACTAACAACTAACAACTAAATTACAAAAAAATGATTCCAGTAAATACTCCACTTCTTAATGGTAACGAGAAAAAATATTTGAATGAATGTATCGATACTGGTTGGATTAGTAGTGAAGGACCATTTATAACAAGGTTTGAAAATGAAATGGCTGCATTCTCAAGTCGTAAGTATGGAATTGCTGTTTGTAATGGCTCAGCAGCCCTCGATATTGCTGTGCGTGCGGTAGGTATCTCTGAAGGTGATGAAGTAATTATGCCATCTTTCACTATTATTTCACCTGCACAATCCATTGTTTATGCTGGCGCAAAGCCAATATTAGTAGACGCAGATCCTGTTACTTGGTGTATGGATGTTTCTCAAATAGAAAAGAAAATTACAACTAAAACGAAAGCTATTTTAGTGGTACATATTTATGGTTTCCCAACAGATATGAACCCTATCATTGAAATTGCGAAAAAGCATAACTTAAAAATTATTGAAGATAGCGCAGAAATGCACGGACAAACTTATTTCGGTAAACAATGCGGTAGCTTTGGCGAAGTAAGCACATTTAGTTTCTATCCGAATAAGCACATCACTACTGGCGAAGGTGGAATGATTATGACTGATGACGAAGAGGTAGCTGCAAAGTGCAGATATTATCGAAATTTATGCTTTAGACCAGAAAAAAGATTTGTGCACGATGAAATTGGTTGGAATTATAGAATGACAAATTTGCAAGCTGCTTTGGGCGTTGCGCAGTTAGAAAATATAGACAAACACATCATCAGAAAACGTGAAATAGGTACATTGTATAATCAATTACTTAAAGATGCACCGCACATTGAGTTGATGCCTGTTGAAACTGAATATGCAAAAAATATTTATTGGGTATATTGTATAGTTTTAAATGATTCTTTCAATCATAATGCCGAATGGATGATGAAAAGACTAGCAGAAGAAAAAATTGGCAC
>JBEIDK010000169.1:0-6544 GCA_040383485.1 Flavobacteriales bacterium | reverse complement strand
TGCCAACTTTCTTTTTTAATTGATTCAGACATATGAGGCCAACCATGCCAGCTGCAAATACTCCACTTAAATAAATTAATGTTTCGTCGGCATCAAACTTTTCATTAAATGAAAGTGCTAATGCTATTAAAAAATGATTCATTAAAATTAAGATCCAACTTAGAATAACATTGTTGCGTTCAGAAAATGATTTTATCACTAATAGCAAACCTAAAATTGCAAAAAACTCAGGTAAATATTTATGAATGTAATTGGGCACTTCCTCTTCATATTCTAATGCAAAAGTTCCAACTATAAATACTGTTATAAAAAGTATGAATACATTTTTAGTATTTAAAAAACTTAATTTTTTACCTACTAGCTTCATTGGCATCCAAAAAAAGCGGTACATAAAATTATCCAGGTTCCACTCTTTGAGGCTAAGCATGTAGAATAAACTAGAACTTTAGTTAGCTTTAGTAATAAAGGTTTATATTTTCATTAGCGATTATCAAATAATAAATTTGCTACCTAAAAACTAGTTGTGTAATTTGTTAATGAGAGTAAGCGACAACGTTTTCAATAATTAACCTTTTTTACATAAAATGAAAAACATGAAAAATATAATAACAGTAGCAATATTTACTTTAATGATTTTGTCAAAAATTTCATTATTTGCTCAAAACAAAGAAATTACCCGTCGTAATATTGGATGGTATCAATATTTTGGTACTATACAATTAACAGATAAAATTTCGATTGTTCCCGAATACCAATGGCGTCGTGAAGATTTTGTAACTACTTGGCAGCAGAGTTTAGCGCGAATAAGTATTAATTACAAAACCAAAACTGGTGCAACATTTCAAGGTGGCTATGGCTTTATTCAATCATTTCCATTTGGCGATTATTCTACTTTAAAAGGAATACAAAATGAGAATAGAATACATCAATCGCTAATTTGGAGTAGCACTCAAGGTAAGTTTGACTTACAAAACAGAATTAGATTAGAACAACGCTGGCTTATGCCTTATTTACCTGTTGATACAAAGGCAATGTATTACAATAGAATTAGGTATATGCTTAAAATAACTTGCCCAATAAATACAAAACTTAAGGCAGTTGTTTGGGATGAATTATTTATTTCATTTGGGAAAAATGTAAAGGCAAATGTTTTTGACCAGAATAGATTATTTGTTGGCTTTGGATATGAATGGGCAAAAGGGCAAAGGGTTGAATTAGGATACTTTTCTATGATTTTACAACAAGGAAACAAAGTGAACAATCTGCCTATATTTCAATTTAATAATGGCTTTGTTCTTTCCGTTTTTAATCTTTTTGACTTAAGAAAAAAGGTTGAAGAAAAGAAATAATAGAACTTCTAAAAACAAAAAAACACGTATCAATTTGATACGTGTTTTTTGTTTTTACTATTTTACTAGTGATTATTTTCTATCGCCAAAAAATCTTAATAAATACAAGAATAAATTAATAAAATCAAGGTATAAATTTAAGGCTCCCATGATTACTAATTTCTTTGTAGTTTCACCTTCATAGGCATTGCCTGCTGCTATGTCTTTTAATTTTTGAACATCATAAGCAGTTAGACCCGTAAAAATAACAACAACACCAATAAAACTAATTATATAACTCATTGTATCACTGTTCATAAAGTAATTAATGATTGAAGCAATTATTAAACCTACTAAAGCCATCATTAATAATGAACCCATTTTAGACAAATCTGTTTTGGTAGTATAACCTAAAACTGCCATTACACCAAACATTGCCGAACAAATTGCAAATGTTTTAAAGATACTTGCACCAGTAAAGATTAAAAGAATAAAGCTAAGACTTACGCCCATAATTATGGCATAAGAGATAAATAAGGTTAGTACAACACTATATGAAAATCTATTGAAGCCCATTCCTAATGCTAATACAAAACCTAGTGGAGCAAATATTACCACATAGCCTAGACCTGTTCTGCTTCCATCTTCATTTATTAATGTAGATATTAAAGCAGGGTCAGAGGCAAAATAATAGGCTGCAATAGCTGTAAGAGCTAGCGCTAGAAACATCCATGCAAAAACATTTGCCATAAAAGTACGAACATGAGATTCTGTTCCGAAAGAGTTTTGTTGAGAATAATTTAAGTTGTTTTCCATTGTTTATTTAAAATTTGAGAACAAATCTAAAAAAAAGTTTTTACGAATAATTATTAGCAATAATCATTAACTTAAATTAATGGAATTTAATCTCACCAATTTTATCAAACTTCAATTTTTTTCTCATAGCTAGTCTCATTATTTTCTATTACTCTCAAAAAATAATCTCCTCTTTTCCAATTAAACAAAGGAATTTTAAAACTAAATGATAAATCACTTGAACCTGCAAAATTATTATCTACCAGAGTTTTAATAACATTCCCTTTTTTATCAAACACAACAATTTGGAGTCTACCATTAGCCTTTTTTTTGTAATCGAATTTAGTATTGAAAAAATCTTTAATATCTGATACCATTAAACCGGTCACCTTTCTATAATCATAATAATAATTTGGCGGTTGCACTTTTTTGAGTGCTGCACAAAATTGAATGAATGAATCAGACGATTGGTTGAAGCTTTGAGGTATTGTCTCAATACTTCTATTATTAGAAAATGCCCATACTGAATTTTGCTGTGCCGAGGGGGTTACTTGATGTTTATTTATGTAGTTAGCAAGTTTTACCAGAATTGAATCAGCCATTTTACCTACCCGAAATTTACTATTCATTTGAGGACAAGAGTTGCCCAATTGACAGCAAAAGCCGTACACTTTTTCTTTTACTTCCTTAAATGGAGGCACTTTAAACTTAGACTCTTTAGTCACTAAAATATCTTGTTCATATTCTTTTTCGCTATCTAATCTTCTTCCAGCCTCAATTAAAATATAGCAAGTATCCTTTACTAAACTTTTAATATTGGCCTTTATACAAAATTCTTCATGGTCACCGGTACTAGTAATATTCGCCTGAATCAACTTTCTATTGATAGCTTCTTCAATTGAAATATACTTTTTTGAATGGGCAATAGTAAATTTGCAATTAATAAATATTACTAAAATTGTTTGGGCAATTAATCTAATAGCTTTCATGATTGATAAATTAAGAATTAGAGTACTTTATCTTATCATGTGTGTTAATTTAAACTGATAACGTATAAATTTTAGAATTATTGTTTTCTTGACAATAGATTTTAGAGCATTATGAATACTACTTTAATTGAAAGAATTAAGACTAGAGAAAGTCAAATTTTAGAATTTAAATTTGAAATTAATGATGCAAGAAAAATTGCAGAAACAATTAGTTCATTTTCCAATACTAACGGAGGAAGTATATTGATTGGAGTCAAGGACAATGGCAGTATTGCTGGAGTAAGGAGCACTGAAGAATTTTACATGATTCAATCAGCTTGCGAACTATACTGTAAGCCAATAGTAGAATTTGAATATAAACAATGGAATATTGAAAATAAAGAAGTGCTAGAAATAATTATTAAAGAAAGTAATGCCAAGCCAATAATGGCATTGAATTCAGAAAATAAATATATAGCCTATTTTAGAAACGATGCCTCAAACTATTGTGCAAACCCAGTAATGATAACCGTTTGGAAAGATGAATTGAATCCATATAAAACTTCAACTTATACTAAAAACGAAGAAACAGTTCTTCGTTTGTTCGAATTTGAAACGGAGCTATCCTTATCAAGAATTTCAAATCAATCGAAATTAAAATATAAATCAGTTATTGAAACAGTTGCGCAACTTATAAAATGGAACATTATAAAACCAACCATTCTTCAAGGTAAGATTTACTATAGCTTGGTTTAATTCATTCATTAAATAAAATAGGATAAACAAATGACATATCTCACTTTTTATTTCCTGTAACTTTAATCTAATAAAAGTTTTTAATTCTTAACATTGCGCGCTAAACAATAAAATAATAAATCTGTTACTAGGTTCATACACTTAAAAAATGACAGCAATACTTACATTCTTTCTTCTTCACTGGTTTTTATCTTTGTTCTTTCATACTTTTTTCTTACATCGTTTTGCCTCGCACCAAATGTATACCACCAGCAAAGGATGGGAGAAAGTTTTTTATTTTTTAACCTGGTTTGCACAAGGATCATCTTTCCTTGTTCCTCGTGCATATGCTGTAATGCACCGTATGCATCATGAATATAGCGATACAGAGAAAGACCCACATTCTCCCTATTTTTTCAAAGATATTTATCATATGATGATGCATACTGCTGCTATATTTAATGCTTTTGTTACTAATAAAAATGTACCTGAAGAAAAGTTTACCAAAGACTATTTGCCAATTTGGGATAGGCTTGACAAGTTTGGAGATAATAATGTTACACGTGGCTTTTTTATTGCTGGTTACATTGCTTTTTACATTGCTTTTGCTCCTAATTTTTGGTGGTTTCTTTTATTGCCTATTCACTTCTTTATGGGACCAATACAAGGTGCCATTGTTAACTGGTTTGGGCATAAATTAGGCTATAGAAATTATGGTTTAGAAGACCACTCAAAAAATACTACGCCTTGGGGAGTTATTTTAATGGGAGAGTTGTTTCAAAATAATCATCATAAAGAAAAAGACAATGCAAACTTTGCACGTAAATGGTTTGAGTTTGATGTTACCTATATAATCATGCGAGGACTTAATTTTATTGGCATTATAAAATTGAAGGTTGTTTGATGAATTGACTTAATAGTTTTGTCACTGTCTTTTTCATTCAAAATTCATCATTTATAATTCATCTCGGCTTAGCCGAGATTATACCCTCACACCAATAATACAAATATCATCAACCTGTTCGTTGTTTCCTCGCCATTGCAGGTGGGCATTATAAAATCAAATTTTATCACTTTCTATTTCAATTATTCTTTCTAATTCGTGTTGCATTTCGGGTATTTCTGATGTTACAACACTCCAAACCAAATCGTAATCAACACCAAAATAATTATGAATTAATACATCATGCATTCCAGCTATATTTTTCAAGTCTATTTGCGGATAATATGTTCTAAATTCGTGAGGCAACTTTTTTGTGGCTTCTCCAATAATTTCCAAACTGCGCATTATTGCTTTGCTTTGTGTTTCGTTGTCTAAAACATCCTCACGAGTTTTATTTGCCGATGAATCAACAATGTTATTGCATTCGTGCAAAATATGTTTTAAAAAATCAAGCAGCGATGGCGACATATTCAATTTCTTGTAAAATGTATTTACCAATAAATTTGTTCAACGATTGTGGTGTTACAATTTCAATTTTTCTATGTAATAACTCTTCTAAGTAATATTTTAATCCTAAGAAATTTTTCAAGGTTTTGTTTTCTGATTTAAATTCGATAAAGAAATCTACATCACTCTCTTCATTTGCTGTATCTCTTGCAAATGAACCAAACACACCTATTTTAATTACGCCAAATGCAAAAATGTTTTGCTGATGTAACTTAATAATGCTAAAAAGTTCTTGCTTGGTATTTATTGATTTCATTTTTCAAAAATAGCATTATTTTTAACGGAACATAAAGTTACTTTACAAGTAAGTTATTACTCAACGTTTCCGCCAATCAAATTTAAATGATTTTGTATCTATAGATAAAGCGCTAAATGAAGCCTTTTTGCTGAAAGCTTTATTGTAAGATGTTAAGCCTTCATTAGCAGTAAAGGCAATAACTTCCAGCTCTTTACCAATATAATATTGTGGCACATTAAAAGTAACAGTCTGTGTTTCGGGAGTTACTATTGTTCTAATCATTTTTTTATTTTTATAAAGATAAAAGTAATATTTTTAAGTTCAACTTTCAGTTTTGAATTAGTGGATTGCATGAAACTTTCACTTTCTACTTCAACGTTTATGCTAATCAATCATATTAAGCTAAAACTTGCTTTCAATTTCTAGTTTCAAAAGTGGCAAATGCTTTTTTATAATTGACCAAACAACGGCATTATCAATACTATCGTAAGAATGAATTAATCTGTTTCGAAATGAGATTATTTGCTGTGCCGAGGTAATATCAAATAAGTTTTCATCTGATTTTCGCAGTTGACTTAAAGCTTCTCCAATTATTGCCAATTGCCTTTCAACCGCACTTCGCGTTTTTAAATCTATATTATATTGTGCGTAATCAATTGTAGTAGAAGTAAATTGTTCTACTAATTCAATGGCATTAAAAATATCAGCATACAATTTCCTGTTTCGTTCCATCGTAAACTAAAATTTTAGTGTTTTCTATTTCTTGAATCAAGTATTTATTCCGCAACGAATTTTGTGTTAGTAAGTCAACTTTTCGTTTAAAATAAATTTCAAAATTATCCCATAACGACATTATTAACTCTCCCTTTTTTATAGGGTCAACTTCATCTATTTCAACCAATAAATCAATATCGCTTTCATTTGTAAAGTTAGTATTGGTAGCCGAACCAAAGGCATACAAATAGTTTACATGATGCAATTTGCAGATATTCAGAAATTGCGTGCTATTATTTATAAGATTATTGAACAT
>JBEIDK010000168.1:0-6647 GCA_040383485.1 Flavobacteriales bacterium | reverse complement strand
TGCCAATATCAGAAAGTATTGCTAGCAGAATTTTATGTTTGCCACTTTACGTTGAGCTTACTGAAAAGGAACAAAAAAAAGTTATTGAACTAATAAATAATTAGAAATGTTAATTGTTGGTGCAAAAGGTTTTGCCAAAGAGGTTTTAGAAGTTTTATACTTAAATAAAGACATAAATAATTTAATTTTTATGATGATTTAAGTTTGGCTATAACAGAAATGTTAGTTGATAAATTTAGGATTCTGAAAAAATTTAGAAAAAGCTAAGATTTACTTCTCAAAAATCGATAATAGATATACTTTAGGTTTTGGTAAACCCTAATGTGCGTAGAGAATCACATGATAAGTTTAAAGAACTTGGAGGTAAATTCACTTCAACAATTAGCACAAAAGCTAGTATAGGACATTTCGGCAATAGTATAAAAGATGGATATAATATTATGTTAGGCACAGTAATTACAAACGATATTGCGATAAATCAATGTGTTTTAATTAATTTGAATTGCACAATTGGGCATGATTGTATTATTGGAAATTATGTTGAAATGTCGCCAAGAGTTCATATTTCAGGTAATTGTAAAATTGGCGACAATTCTGTATTTGGTTCTAACGCAACCGTTTTGCCTAAAACAACTATTGGCAATAATGTGATTGTTGGCGCAGGTTCGGTAGTTACAAAAGATGTTCCCGATAATTGTTTAGTTGTTGGCGTTCCTGCCGTTATCAAAAAAATGTTACCACTATTAGAAATTTAATGATGCAACCAATTGTGAGCGTAGTCATGATTACTTATGGTCACGAAAAATTTATTTAACAGGCAATTAAATTTAATTTTATGCAGGTTTTGTAAAAAAACTAACACAAGAAGACTTAGAATTTTTATTTGAATAGAAGGTTTTAATTACAATTCAATGTGTGAGAATGTTTCCATTAAAACTACATTTTATAGGTATAATTTGTATAAAGACAAAAAAATCGTTGATTTGCTAAGTATTTACTCTACTAAAAAAGCTACGGTTTTTAATCAAAAATGACAGAACAAATTGAAGACAATTGGGATTTAACAATAAAGCCATATAATCATTGGTACAACTTACGATTAGGTGAAATTATTCGCTACAAAGATTTATTATTTTTGTTTGTTCGGCGCGATTTTGTTGCTCTTTATAAGCAGACTATTTTAGGGCCTATTTGGTTCTTTATTCAACCAATTATAACGGCAATTACTTTTAGTATTATTTTCGGAAACTTGGCAAAAATTTCAACCGATGGATTGCCGCAGGTGCTGTTTTATATGTGCGGCATTACATTGTGGAATTATTTCTCAGACACCCTTACTAAAACTGCCGATACATTTACAGCAAATGCAAACATTTTTGGAAAGGTTTATTTTCCAAGAATGATTGTTCCATTATCTGTTGTGATTTCAAATTTAATAAAACTAGGAGTACAGTTTATATTATTTGTAGCTATTTGGATTTATTTTTTAGTAACTACTGATAGAATAAATCCTAACTCAACTTTACTATTGGTACCTTTTCTTATTATTTTAATGGGCTTAATGGGTTTAAGTTTTGGTTTAATTATTTCAAGTTTAACAACTAAATATCGCGACTTAAAGTTTTTGGTAACCTTTGGTGTTCAAATTTTAATGTATGCATCTCCTATTGTTTATCCACTTTCTATAGTGCCTTTAAATTATCGTTGGCTAATACTTGCAAATCCTGTAACTAGTGTTATCGAAACATTTAAGTACGCATTTTTAGGTGTCGGAGAGTTTAATCTATTTCACTTAGGCTATAGTTTTATTTTTACACTTTTTATTTTCTTTATAAGTTTGGTTATATTCCATAAAGTAGAGAAATCATTTATGGATACCGTTTAATTATATATGAGTAGAGTAATACTTAAAGTAGAAAATGTATCCAAGCAATATAGGCTAGGGCAATTAGGGACAGGTACAATCTCTCATGACCTGAATCGACTATGGGCAAAGATGAGGGGCAAGGAAGACCCATATTTAAAAATAGGTGATACAAATGATAGGAGCTCAACAGGAGGAAGTGATTATGTTTGGTCATTAAAGGATATTAATTTTGAAGTAAAACAAGGAGATGTATTAGGTATAATTGGTAAAAATGGCGCAGGAAAATCTACCTTACTTAAAATACTATCACAAGTAACGACACCAACAACGGGAGAGGTTAATGTGAAAGGAAGAATAGCGGCTTTGTTAGAAGTCGGCACAGGTTTTCATCCTGATTTGAGTGGACGTGAAAACATTTATTTGAATGGAGCTATTTTGGGTATGACCAAACAGGAAATCAAGAGTAAACTTGATGAAATTGTTGAGTTTAGTGGTGTAGCTAAATACCTTGAAACACCTGTAAAACGATACTCATCAGGTATGATGGTAAGATTAGGCTTTGCTGTTGCTGCACATCTAGAACCTGAAATATTAATTGTTGATGAAGTATTAGCTGTTGGAGATGCCGAGTTTCAAAAAAAATGTTTAGGCAAAATGAAGGATGTTGCTGGCGAAGGTAGAACTGTTTTATTTGTAAGCCACAACATGGCGGCCGTTAAAAGTTTATGTAACAAAGGTTTATTGTTGGAGCAGGGCAAGGTTGTTAAATATTCTGATGTTAATGAAGTTTTAGATTTATATAATTCAAATTCCAAAGAAATAACCACACAAAAAGTTTGGAGTGTAGAGGATGCACCAGGAAATTCTAAAGCTAAAATAATTTCTATAAAACTTTTAGCTCACGAAGATGCATTTTACATTGAAAAAGAGCTAGAACTAGAAGTCGAGTTTTATAATTTTATTGATGGTCAAGTATTGAATATTTCAATTTCTATTTTCGATGATAATGACGTATATATTTTAGCTGCCCCGAATCTTGATAGGAAACCTTTACCAATAGGCATATATAAAAGTAAAATGACAGTTCCTCCTAATTTTTTTAATACTCAAAAATACTTCTTTAATGTGTTGCTAGTTGGAAATAATTATGAAATTTTAGCAGAATTAGATAAAGTAGTTTCACTAGAAACGATAGAAGATGGTTCTGAAAGAAGCAATTATTTTGGTTATTGGGGAGGGACAATTAGGCCAAAATTTAATTGGGAAAATTCTTACTTAGGAGTATTAAAATGAAAAAGAGTATTGACAACCTGTATAAAAAAATCGATTATTTTGGTAAAGGGTTAAAAAATAGAATTATAAAAAGGGCAGATGATTATTTTCTTCCTTTTAAAGGCAAACATAAGTATGAGTTATTAATTTTTGATGATATTTTTCCACATCCTATATCCGGTTTTAGGATGGAAGAGTTTGGTGTTTTATTAAATAGTTTTGAAAACTCAAAAATTTTAATGAAGCCAACGGCATATAGCTACATAAATACGCCTATTAGGGAACACAAAAGCCATATCAATAAATTTATTTCATCTCATCTGTTACTTAAGAAAAAGTTACAAATAAGTTGGGGCAGAGTAAATGTAAACGCAAAACTTTATTATTGTGTTTTTATAGTAAATATTTATAACAATTTGTCTTGGCTTGAAAAGCATCAAGTTCCCTTTGCTTTTACCTTATATCCTGGTGGTGGCTTTAGTATAAATGACAATGTTTCTGATAACATGTTGGTAAGTGTATTTTCTTCACCCATGTTTAGAAAAGTAATTGTTACCCAACATTACACATTTGATTATTTAGTCAATAACAAATTTTGTTCTCAAGATAAAATTGAATTTATTTTTGGGTGTGTAGTGCCACAAGTCACATTATTAAAAGATTTATTGAATAAGAAAAGCTATTTAAAAAATAAAGTAACCTTTGATATTTGTTTTTGTGCCGCTAAATATTCCCCAAAAGGCGAAGATAAAGGTTACGATGTTTTTATTGAAGTTGTAAAAAAGCTTGCAACAAAATTTGATTTTGTTTATTTTCATGTGATTGGAGGATTTGATGAAACCGATATTGATGTTTCAAGCATTAAGTCAAAAATTAAATTTTACGGATATCAAAATATAGAAAGTTTAAGTACAATATACAAAAAAATGGATGTTCTAATCTCTCCAAATAAACCATTTGTGCTATCAAAAGGAGCTTTTGATGGGTTCCCTTTAGGTACAGCTGTAGAGGCAGCCTTAAATGGAGTTGTATGTTTAATTGCTGATAACCTAAAACAAAATGTTACTTTTATTCAAAATGAAGATTTGATAATCATTAATAATGTTTCAGAGCAGATAGAAAACGAAGTAATTAACTTAATCTCAAATCCTGAAAAACTGTATAAAATTTCTGAACAAGGAAGACAGAAATTTATTAATGTTTATTCTAATGAATATCAAATGAAACCAAGAATTAATGTATTGCAAGAATTAATAGCTAATAATTAGTATGATTAACGTAACAAAAACCTTGTTACAAGAACATTATTCTGTTAGTTAATAATATCTAGTATATATTCCTTATGCAAAGCTTACATATTACGAACGATGCAATATTATATGATAAATTAGTAATAACACCAATGTTTGTTCTAGTGGGAATTAGTTCAATTATGACAGGCGCAAATTTAGGAATGGGCTGCTCCATAATTCAATATTGTACTGTTGCCCATTATTCAATTGTTGACACAAAGCGCCACTAATGAAAAACCAAAAACCATTTAGTCGCTATGTTTCTATTAAACCAATTTCAGTGAAAACCTATGCAATTATTAAAAATGGTTTTGAGGAATATTCATAAGAAATTACAAATTATGTTCTAAAAAACAAATATCCAACTCGTCAAAAAATAGCAACAATTGTTGCTGAGCTTGACGTAAATGTAAAACGATATAATAAAGAAACATACTAAATGAAAGTCCCTTTTTTAAATTTTGATGGAATGCACAAGCCTCTTAGAAATGAGATTGTAAAGGCATTTGAAACTTTCTATGATAGCAATTGGTTTGTATTAGGAGAAAGAGTAAAACAGTTTGAACAAGAATATGCACAGTTTAACCAAACAAAATATGCTATTGGAATTGGTAATGGATTAGATGCCTTGCACATTGCTTTAAAAGCATTAAACATTGGAGCAGGAGATGAGGTGATTGTGCCTTCAAACACATATATAGCAACCGCTTTAGCAGTTACTTATACTGGTGCAACGCCTATTTTTGTAGAGCCTAAATTAGATACCTACAATATAAACCCTAATTTAATTGAAGCTGCCATAACGCCGAAAACAAAAGCTATAATGCCTGTACATTTATACGGGCAAGCTTGCGAAATGGAAGCAATAATGGATATTGTAAAAAAACACAACTTGTTTGTGGTTGAAGACAATGCACAATCGCAAGGAGCAAAGCATAAAAATAAATTAACAGGCAATTGGGGCGATATTAACGGAACAAGCTTTTATCCGGGTAAAAACTTAGGTGCATTAGGCGATGCAGGAGCAATAACAACTAACTCTGATGAGTTAGCGCGTAAAGCATTATCATTAAGAAACTACGGCTCCGAAAAAAAATACTTTAATGAAGTAATTGGGTACAATACCCGTTTAGACGAATGTCAAGCGGCATTCCTGTCCATTAAGTTAATGCAACTTTCTAAATGGAATATCCAACGTAATGAAATTGCAAGTTGGTATAACGAAAAATTACAAAACATTGAAGGTCTTGTTTTGCCAACAATTGCAAAGGATTCAACACATGTATATCACTTATATGTTATCCGAACCAATAAGCGCGACGTACTTCAAAAAGACTTAGCAGAACACGAAATTGGTACATTGATACATTACCCAATACCACCCCACTTGCAAGCGGCCTATAATTTTTTAGGCTACAAAAAAGGCGATTTTCCAATTGCAGAAGAAATTGCGAGCACTTGTCTAAGTTTGCCCATATGGCCCGGAATGAATGAGGAAATGGTTGATGCAGTTTGCAAGACTATTGCAAACTGCATCAATTTTAGATAATGAAAAAGCTACTAAGTAAAGTTTATACTAGAAATTTAAATAGAATATTAGACAAATTAGTACGTTTAAGATTTCCTATTATTTTATCAAAAAAAATATGTTTATTAAATAATATTTTTCCTAATTTATTTTTTTAAAACTAAAGCCAAAAGTTGAATTGAATTTATGAATTTTAAAGGATGAGTATAATATTGATATTAAACTTTTAAATGATTCAATTATTGCCATCGAAAAATTTTAATATTTTTGTGATAAAAATAAAATGACACGTTTTGGTTCAAACAGCGGCATTTATTAGAAATCTATTCATATTAAATAAATGATAACCGTAACAAAAACCTTTTTCCCTCCATTGGATGAATATACAGCGCAACTGCAACGTATTTGGCAGAACCAATGGTTAACCAATCGAGGAGCATTAGTGCTTGAATTGGAAGAAAAACTAAAAGAATATTTAAGGGTTTCAAATATTATTATTACCAATAATGGAACTGTTCCCTTACAAATTGCGTTAAAATTATTAGCCAATGGAGGAGAAGTAATTACAACTCCGTTTAGTTATGTAGCTACCACAGCAGCAATAGTATGGGAAAATTGCACACCAGTTTTTGTAGACATTCATCCAGAATATTTAACTATTGACGAAACAAAAATTGAAGCGGCCATT
>JBEIDK010000167.1:0-6683 GCA_040383485.1 Flavobacteriales bacterium | reverse complement strand
GCACTGAAACAGCGGCTATCGCTAACATGCTGTTAGCACCAGTATTTCTTTCGTCCGTTAGCATCCCATTGGTGTTTCAATAATTATAAATTTCGTCACGGTTTGCCCATTGTCCTTTCGTTGTCCTGTCACTTTTAAATAATAACGACTGATACCAACTCCACTTGGATATTCTGTTGGCGTTTTTACCTTTTCTAAAAGTTTTAGCCATTCATCTCCGCATTGGTCTTTTACTTTTTGTTTTAAGTCGTCAATTGATATTTTCGGGAATTTTTCATACTCTTTTTCAGAATATTTGTCAGAGATAAATTGTCCAGAATTATTTGCTTTCAATCGTTTCCAGTCTGAATAAAAATGTTTCCAGTCGGTTAAGTCACAATGTGGACCTTCATTCATAATTGTCACACTCGTTTCGTAGCGTTGCTCAACTGTCAAGCCAGTGAGTTGGTCGCTTGAAATAGAAATAAGTTGACCTTCTATTGTCTCTCCAAGTTCAGTATAGATTTCAACTGTATCTTTTTGAATTTGGTCAATTTTCTTGTCCTCGTCATAAATGATTAAACGATTAATAGAAACTGAAAGTTCATCAAATTTTATGGTTGTTATTGTGTCAACTTCTTCTTCTTCATTTGTGAATGTCGCTTCGTTACTTGTTTGATTAGGGATATTTACTGTGTCACTTACAATACTGTCGTTTTGAGTTGCCACAGTTTTGTTTGTCGATGCATTAATTTCTTGATTTGTTTGACTTGGTTTGTAATCTGCTCCGTAACCTTTGCAAAAGGTTATTAATGTTTCAAAATTTGATACATTTTTTGGGTGTCCTTTTTCAGTTGTTGATGCCATGTTCTAAAAGAATTTAAGTTTATTAATTTTTGAATTATTTGTAAAGCGAAAAAAATAAATTGTACACTTTTTTTACAAACTTATTTTGAAAAATTAACCTCTGATTGTAACACTTTAAAGTTGCTAAATGGATTGTTTGAAGCGTTGGTGGCATTATAAAAAAATCGTAAAAATAATGACCTGTATTTTAGCGTTTGCCCTTTCGGAAGGCTATTCAGCAGCCTACGTTTTTGAAGTTAAGTAAGGGTTGTGAGCCATTTTTAGACTACCTTTTGGCCTTTGAGAAAATACAAGTATTGTTAAACTTTCTACTAATCTCAACGCAGAAGAATTTTTATATAAAGTCTTGAATTTTTATTTCTTTTTTCAAGAAAAAAGAGAGGGAAGGCTTTATGTTTAATTGACAATTAATTTCTTTAGGTAGTTATTATTTTCGGTTGAATATCTAATATAATACAAACCTTTGGCAAGTGCTTTAATATCTATTTTTATTGTTTGCTCCCCCGTCATTTCATGCTTAGTAATTTCTTTTACTATTTGCCCTTGTGAGTTAATTATTTGAATGTTTGTTTTTAGCTTGGTTGTGAGTGTGTAGGATATGTTTAAAATGTCGTTTGTTGGGTTTGGGTACAATGCAAGACTATTATTGCCAAAGTCAATTGTTTGGACATTTGTAAGAACACCGTTATAACAATCATTACCGTAACTAATCCATTGAGGGAAATTATTACTTTGAAAACATTTTAAAAAATTCGGTACATCACCAAACTCCGGATTAGGTGGAAAATTAACTAGGCCTTCAAAACCATAGTATGGACCAAATAAATCATTTACAATTCCTGTTTGCCTTAATTCTACTGTATCTGGACCGTAAATTGTTGGTTCATAAACTAAGGTTACTATTGTGTTGCCTAATGAATCGCATTGCGATAAATAATAATCATGTAAGGTTTGATTGTTATAGTTGAAAGAATGAATACTATCTATTTTAATACCTTCTGGTGAATTAGCAAAGTGCCAAATATCATTTACTGCTGCTTGTGTTTTATACCATAATTTAAAAATACCATTTCGCAATACAAAAACATTGATACCATTTTTATAGACATAATAGGTTGAATCTGCACTTATTGAACTTGAAACATAAGTTGTTGGACCTGATTGGTAGCAATGTTGCTTTTCGCTCTTAATTTGTTGGCATTCGATTCCATTTATTATTGTATCTTTTTCAAGCCAAGCGTGCTTATAACCAAAAGTAAAAATGGGTGTTCTGTTGTTATAATGCCAAACTGAACCGCTATCAGCCCACCTAAAATTGTTTTGTGCTTTGCTTTTTGTTGTGCAAAGTGTAAAGAGTAAAATGCAAAGAGTTGTTGTAATTATTCTTATCATTTGCTTATTTTTTAATAAATTTATAATTTCTTGTTGGTTTGTTTTTGTAAGTTAAAGTTATAAAATAAATACCGTTTGCTAATTGGCTTGTGTTTATAGGAAAAGTATTTGATTTATACACGCAAGAACCATCTAAAAGGTTTACTTGGTATGATAATATATTTTGGGTATTGCTAATGTTTAAAATTTCTGTTGCTGGGTTTGGAAAAACAAATATTTCATTATTATCATCAACTTCTGTTACCGCATCGGTGCAACTTGCATCTAAGCAGCCATTAGCATCAACTTTTATTACCCAACCACGATGTAATTGAGGAAAAGCTGCATCAACATAGCCGCAACCAACAAAACCTTGCCCGTTTGGTAATTCATCAACACACGTCATTACACTTAATTCGCCATATTGACTATTATCTATTGCTTGGTATTGGTGCATCCATAAACTATCTCCGTCTAACGAAAATTTAAAAATGCATCCAGTGCCATGCTCAATCGTATCAGACCCATTAATGTATTTGAATCCATCATTACCACAGCCTACAATAGTATTATCAGATGCTATCATTAGTTTACTAATTTCATCATTCCCACTTATGCTTCCAAACGTTCTCCTCCAAATGAGGTTTAGATTTTTGTCAAAGCGTGCTATATATTTTTGCTGCCATGCACCACAATTTAAGCAAGGTATTAGTCCCTTACTATACCAACCACCTACAAAAAAATCGCCGTTTGGTAGTGTAGCACTGGCAACTGTAGAATGCCATTTGTCGTCTGATGTGTTGTATTGATTAAGGATATTGCCAAGTGTGTCTAATTTATAAATATACAAATTGGTAGGCTCAAAAAATTGGTTATAAGTATAGCGCCTATTAACTATCACATATATCCCATTTTCGTTGGCAAACATTTCTTGTGCATACATCCAATAATTATTAATGGTAAATGTTTTATCAAGCAATATTTGTTTTGTGGTATCAATAATTCTTAAATGCGCTTTTACTGTTGCATCATTATTTTTAGGTTGCTCTCCAATAATTACTGCATATCTATTGCGTGCTATTTTACGAGCACACATAGATGTTTGATTGTATAACGTATCCTTAGGATATTCGTAAAAGAATTTTTTATGTAATGAACTATCTATAAAAAGCCCACCCATCTTTAAACCAATTCCTCCAGAATCGGGGTAACTAAAATCTCCAAAAAATGCAAATTCATTATAGTCGTAATGTGCATTAAAGCCAGGTACAAATGTTCTTGTGCCTGTTCCAAACAAGGTATCTGTTAAAACATTTCCAGCATAGTCGAATTTAGATGTAAAAACGCTAGGGAAATGTGGGTTGTAATTATAATTGATAGTAACACCATTTGCATATATTTTATTATTTAATGCTTTTACAAAATACATATATTGCTTGGTAGTATCGTTGTTATTTACCCAATTAAAACCTTGCGAAAAGCAATTGATAATTGATAATTGATAACTTATGATGAGAATTAGGACAATTTTTATTTTCATGGTTTGAAGATTAAATAAGAACAGTATCGGCTTTGCCGATTATGCTGGCCCCCATTAATCGTACAACAGTTTATTAATTCAAAGATACTTTTTTAAATTAATATTTAATTTTCGTTGGGTTTCGGGCATAAAACGGGTAATAACTTTTTGGCCCATTCAAAGGCCAAAAAAAGTTATTCTCGTTTTATGCTGCTTTGCATATTTCGGTTTTGTTAAAGATTTGATTAGGTGTTTTGTAATCTAAGCTTTCGTGTATTCTTTCATTGTTGTAGAACTCAAAATAGTATTGTATTCCTTGTTCTAATTCTCGAACTGTGTCATAACTTTTAAGATATATATCTTCATATTTAACGCTTCTCCAAAGCCTTTCTATCCATATATTATCTAAAGCTCTACCTTTGCCATCCATGCTTATTTTTATATTGTTTTCTAATAGGTATTCTGTAAATATTGCGCTAGTATATTGACTTCCTTGGTCGGTATTTACTATTTGTGGTTTGCCATAGGTAGATACTGCTTGTTGCATTATATCTAAGCACCATTGGGCTGTCATTGTGTTACTTATACTCCAGCCAACCACAAAACGTGTGTGCACATCAATAATAGCGCACAAATACATAAAACCTCGCGGCATGGCTATATAAGTAATGTCGGTACTCCATACCTGATTGGCTTTTTCAGTAACTAAATTGCGTAATAAATAAGGATATATTTTATGCTCTTTGTTTGCTAAACTTGTATTGGGCGCTTTGTAAAATGTTTGCCAGTTAATCTTTCGCATCAAGCGTTTTACGCGTTTACGACAAATTTTAAAACCCTCATTATTTAATATCACGGTCAACTTTCGTGAGCCATAAAAGGGTGTTTTATAGTATTGCTTATCTAAAAAGGACATGATGGACAAGTTCTCTTGTGTTTCAGGTACTGGAGTGTAATACAAGTTGCCGCGTGATAAGTTTAGTAATTTGCATTGCGCTGATATACTCAAAACACTACTTTCTCTATTTATCATTGCTAGCTTTTTTCTAATAGGCATTACCATAACTTTTTTTTTAGAAAGTCATTCTCAACTTTTAACTTACCAATCTGAGAGTAGAGCTGCTCTATTAAGCTATCTGCCTGTTTGTCAACTTTGTTAACACCAATAAAACTATTGCCGATATTATCGACAACTTGCTTTTTCCAACTTTTTACTACCGATGGATGAACATCATGCTTATGAGCAATCTCTTCTATCGTTTGTTTTTCTTTAATCGCTTCTAAGCCTACTTTACTTTTGAAGTCAATACTGTGATTCCTTTTTTTTGTGCTCATTTTTTTTGTTTAAATTACTATTTTTAGTCGCTTAAACTATTGTACTAATTTTGGTAGCCAGCATAGTGTGATTTGGATGTTTGGTTTTTAATTACCCGCTTCACTGGTTAAAAAATTATTTTTTTACTCCTACATTTCATTGCTGTGATTTGTGGGAGTTTTTTTATTTTGAGTACAATACATTTTATTTTAGATTAATGTTACCGTACTTTAGATGCTCAAATATATTCTATGAATTTTAATTTTATATCCTCTATTGAGGGGATATTTGATTTTTCTTGTAAATATTTTAAGAGAAAATTCTCAGTCTGAAAATTATGTAACTGGATTTTTACGAAGCTGTTCAAAAGCCTTATGATCATTGACATAATTCTATAAACTATTAAAATTATTTTTTGTTATTGTAAGTTGTTAGGTTATAAATCGGTAACAATTCTTTTTAATAAAACAATAGCAAAAATTAGGATATTACTGTTTTGTTGATAACTTTTAATTGTCAAAATATTGAGAGAAAACAAAAAATAGAATGCAAAAATAGTTGGGGCTTCGCCCCAACTATTTTTGCATTCTATTAGATATGCTTTATTTTTTAATACCCTTTTTCTAGTGCAAATGCAATTACTTCCGCAATGTTACTTGTACCAATTTTATGATAGATGTGTTTTTTATGTGTGGCAACTGTTGATGGTTCAATATTTAAAAGAATTGAAATTTCATTTGTTGTTTTGCCTTTTTTTATGAAGCTTAAAACTCTAAGTTCTTGAGTTGTAAAACTAACTTTAGAATCAATTATTACATTAGTTTCATTGGTTTTCTTTTGAGTATGTCTTGCTTTATAAACTTCCTTAATTTCCTCAGGAAAATATGGGTCGCCACGTAATACACATTCAATTGCTTCATAATAGCCTTGGTGGTTGCAGTTTTTTTCTACAAAACCATTCGCACCATGTATCATCATAGAAAGTAAGAATGAATGTTCTTGTTGGGTTGATGTTAGAATAATTTTTACGTTGTTGAACTTTTCCTTAATAATTTGTGTTGCTTGTACACCATTCATTAATGGCATACCTATGTCCATTATAATAACTTCGGCAGGCTCTTGTTCGTGTTTTTGAATAACATCATGTCCATTTTCTGCAATGGATACGTTAATAAAAGGATAAACTTTTTTGATTTCAGTTTGAATTTGTCGGCAAACTTCGGTGTGATTGTCTGCAATAATAATGTGTTTAGGCATAAAGTTTTATTTTTTATGGTTCATTTTTAAAGTTGGTTTGAACTTGTCGAAAGGGCAACAAGGGTTTACGGCTGGAAAATTTTAGCTGTTTAAAATTTTGCGTGTCTAATTGTTTCATGTTTTTCCCAAATTTAATGCAAAATTTTAAAGTGCTAAAATATGCGTTGTCAAAGCGTTGGCAAAAAGTCTGATTGTGTTTTGTACTGTCTATTCGTGTCTGCTGTTGGTTGCTTATAACGTTTTGCAGCTACACGACGTTTTTTATTTGTGGATTTCGGAGCTGATATTATCACAATACTACTGAACTTTTGTTGATATACAAAAGGTATTTTAAAGACGTCAGCCCACAAATAAAAAATGTGCGTGTAGGTGCTG
>JBEIDK010000166.1:0-6735 GCA_040383485.1 Flavobacteriales bacterium | reverse complement strand
GTTGTTCTCACCATCAATGGTAGCGTTTTGCATGTAGGTTGGTCTTATTGCCTCATGTGCTTCTTGTGCTCCTTTGTTTTTTGTTTTAAACTGACGTGTTTGATGGTACTTTGCGCCATACATATTTGTTATGGCATCACCAGCGGCATTGATTGCAGTATCAGATAGATTTGTACTATCTGTTCTCATATAAGTAATCTTACCTGCCTCATATAATCTTTGTGCAACAACCATCGTTTGAGCAACACTAAATCCAAGTTTCCTCGAAGCCTCTTGCTGCAGAGTAGAAGTTGTAAACGGAGCAGAAGGAGTTTTTTTAGCTGGCTTCGTTTCAAGATTACTAACTGAGAAATTATTTTTTATACAATGCTCTACAAAGCTTCGTGCATCTTCTTGAGAAGCATAACGCTTGTTTAACTCAGCTTTAAAACTAGCTCCTTTTTCATTTGTAAAAACTGCCGTTACTTTAAATGCCGATGTTGATTTAAAATCTTTCACTTCTCGTTCACGTTCTACCAATAAACGAACTGCTACGCTTTGCACACGACCAGCCGAGAGAGATGGTTTTATTTTTTTCCAAAGAATAGGAGAAAGCTCAAAACCAACCAGCCTATCCAAAACACGACGTGCTTGCTGCGCATCTACCATGTGCAAATCAATGTTTCGGGGATTCTCGATAGCGTGCATAATAGCAGGCTTTGTAATCTCATGAAAAACAATTCTTTTTGTTTTCTTTTTATCGAGGTTTAATGATTCGCTTAAATGCCACGAAATAGCTTCTCCTTCGCGGTCCTCATCACTTGCCAACCAAACCATTTCAGCTTCCTTTGCAAGTTTCTTTAGTTCTGCAATTACCTTAGTTTTATCGGCAGATACTTCGTAAGTAGGTTGGAAATGATTTTCTATATCAACCCCTAAGCCTTTTTTTACCAAGTCGCGCACATGTCCGAAACTGCTTTTTACTAAATAATCTTTACCTAAGAACCCTTCAATGGTTTTTGCCTTTGCAGGACTCTCAACAATAACTAAATTTTTAGCCATACTTTAAATTATATCAACTATAAAAAAATCAACTTCTTTAATTCAATTTTTGCAAAATGCTAAAAAAGATTTGCGGCAAAGAAAGTGAAATAAATTTTTGAGGTGCAAATTTTTGTTTTTGTAATTATTTGAAACCCTTAAAAAATTGTTAGCGCATAAAATTTGATGAATGATTTGTGAGTGTAGTATTAAATTTTGATTTATTAAAGAAAATACTACTTTTGCAGTCCTTAAAAATTTTAATAAAATAATAAGATGTTAAACAATTATGAAACTGTCTTCATTTTAACTCCCGTTTTGTCTGACGAACAGGCAAAGGAGACAGTAAAAAGGTACAAAGATTACCTAAAAGAAAACGGCGCCACTTTGGTGCACGAAGAAAATTGGGGCTTAAAAAAACTAGCTTACCCAATTAAGAAAAAGTCGTCGGGCTTTTATTCATTATTTCAGTTTACTGCTGAAGGATCATTTATTAACGATTTTGAAATTGCTTTCAAACGTGATGAGCGTATCTTACGTTTCTTAACGGTATCGTTAGATAAATTCTCGTTAGAGTATGCAGAAAAGCGCAGAACACGTCGTGCTGAAATGAAAAACAATCGTGATAACAAACAAGTAGAAACAGCTTAATTTTAAAACATCATGGCAAAAGCAGGAGAAATAAGATATTTAACCCCTCCAACAGTTGAGGTGGCAAAGAAAAAATATTGCCGTTTTAAAAAATCAGGCATTAAATACATTGATTACAAAGACGCTAACTTTTTATTAAAGTTCGTAAATGAGCAAGGTAAAATTTTACCACGCCGTTTAACAGGAACGTCAATCAAATATCAACGTAAAGTATCAACCGCAATAAAACGTGCACGTCATTTGGCTTTAATGCCATATGTAGCCGATATGTTGAAATAATAATAGGAGGCATAAGAAATGGAAATTATATTAAAACAAGACGTTAAACACGTAGGTAGCAAAGATGATATTGTTAAAGTAAAGAATGGTTTTGGTCGTAACTACTTGTTACCAAAAGGCCTTGCTCACTTAGCAACTGAATCGGCAAAGAAAGTTTTAGCTGAAAACATTCGTCAATCTTCTCACAAAGCTGAGAAATTGAAAAATGATGCTCTTAAATTGGCTGAATGGTTTACTGATAAATCAGTGAAAATTGGTGCTAAGGCAGGAGAAAATGGTAAAATTTATGGTTCAGTTACTCCATTGCAATTAGCTGATGCAGTTAAGAAAATGGGCTTAGAAATTGACCGTAAAGCAATTATGATGGACGATGACCATGTAAAAACTTTAGGTTCTTACTCTGCTAAAATTAAATTAGCTAAAGATGTATTTGCTACTCTTAACTTTGAAGTAGTAGAAGAATAGTTCTTTTAAAAATAATACTTAAAAAGGCTTCAAATTAATTTTTGAAGCCTTTTGTATTTTATGGTTTAGAACTTAACTAAAAAAAAGAGCTTCAAAAATTGAAGCTCTTTTTATTAAAATATCATTAAGATTAAAAATCATCATCAAAAGTCAAGGTATTATTGTCTGCTCCTGAAGCATTCATCACTCCAGATTTTTGATATTCTGCTACTCTCTTTTCGAAGAAATTTGTTTTCCCTTGCAAAGAAATTAACTCCATAAAATCGAAAGGATTTGTTGCATTATAATGTTTGTTACAGCCTAAAGAAACAAGCAATCTATCAGCAACAAACTCTATATATTGGCACATTAAAGTTGAGTTCATTCCAATTAACCTAACTGGTAAAGCGTCCGTAACAAATTCCTTTTCTATCTCAACTGCATTCACAATAATATCAGTAACTTTTTGAGGGTCTAACTTTTCAGCCAATTGAGAATATAACAAACAAGCAAAATCGCAATGCAACCCTTCATCACGACTAATCAGTTCATTGCTAAAACTTAGCCCTGGCATTAATCCACGTTTCTTTAACCAAAATATAGAACAGAAACTGCCCGAAAAGAAAATCCCTTCTACTGCTGCAAATGCAATTAATCTTTCGGCAAAAGTACCGTTTGATATCCAGCGTAATGCCCATTCAGCTTTTTTACCAACACATGGTATGGTATCAATAGCATGTAAAAGCTTTGTCTTTTCTTGTGGGTCTTTTATGTAGGTATCTATTAATAATGAATATGTTTCGCTATGTATGTTTTCCATCATAATTTGGAAACCATAAAAACAACGTGCTTCAGGATATTGAACTTCATTCATGAAATTAATAGCCAGGTTTTCATTTACGATACCATCGCTAGCAGCAAAAAAAGCTAGAACATGTTTAATAAAATAACGCTCATCATCTGTCAATTTATTTGCCCAATCGCCAAGGTCCGACGCCAAATCAATTTCTTCGGCAGTCCAAAAGCTTGCTTCTGCTTGCTTATACATGCCCCAAATCTCATCGTGCTTTATTGGGAATAAAACAAATCTATCTTTGTTCTCTATTAATATTGGTTCAATAGTGTTAGTCATTTTGTCTTTTATGTTTTGTACAAATCTGTAAATTAAACGCATTATTATGCAATTTTGTTTTGATGAATTTTCAACAATTTTGCATTGGTAAAATTCTAAAACTTAATATTCAAATTTTTAATTTATGTTTAAGGACTAATCAATTATTTTAAAATAACATGACTTTGCAAATACCTATAATTGACCTTCATTGCGATTTACTCTCTTATTTGCAAGAGGTAACTGGTTCAACTCCATATGACAATAAAGTCATTGGATGCAACATACCTGATATGAAAGCAGGGAATGTAAAATTGCAAGTAATGGCTATTTACACTGCTACCGAAAAAGGTAGTACCAAATTAGCATTTGAACAAAGTGTAATTTTTAAAAAATTATTAAGTGAATACTCAAATGATTTTTACTTGATTGACTCTACCGAATCACTTAATAAAATAGAATCGGAAAATAAAATAGGAATGATTGCTGCAATTGAAAATGCCGCAGGAATTTGTGAAGAAGATGAGCCTATTGAAAATCTGCGACACAATCTTGACAAAATAATTGCTCATACTGGCAAGATATTATATATAGGACTTACCCATCATACCGAAAACAGATTTGGTGGTGGCAACGCCACAAATGTTGGGCTAAAACCTGATGGAGAATATTTACTAAATTATCTGCATCAACAAAAAATTGCCATTGATTTATCGCATACTAGTGATGCATTAGCAAATGATATTCTACATTTTATTGATTCGAAAAAGTTGGATATTCCCATCATAGCAAGTCATTCAAATTATAGAACTGTATACCAACATGCCAGGAATTTGACGGATGAACATGCAAAAGAAATCATCAAACGAAAAGGATTGATTGGTGTAAATTTTTTACGTGCCTTCTTAAACCCTGATGATTCAAATGCCATGAATGATCATATTTTAAAAGGTATGGAGCTAAGAGCTGAAAATGCAATTTGCTTCGGTGCCGACTATTTTTATACTGCTGCGCATCCTGACCAATCAAGGCAACCATTTTATTTCAAGGAACATGAAAATGCTTCAAAATACCCTGGAATATTGCGCAATTTAAATGGAAAATTAACACAAGAAAATATAGAAAAGATTGCTTATAGAAATGTAAGAAATTTTATTTCGGAGCTTTGGAGCTGAAAAGAATTAAAATTTTCATTTAATTACAACTAACTTTCTAGTGCCTATCACTCCTATATCAGTAATCAAATGAATTAAATAAATTCCACTCCTAAGAGCTTCAATGTTTAAATTTATTGAACCATGCTTTTCAACTTCAATATTTTGTTGTAGTACAATTTCGCCTAAACTATTGGTAACTGAAAGGTTAGCTTTTTTAGTAGTATTTGGCAAATAATATTTAATATTTGTAGCATACATACTAGGATTTGGTACTGGTGGTTGTAAATATCCTTGCTTACTATTTACATCAAAAACATTGGTAATTATTTGAGCAAAAGAAATTGTATCGCACTCGTTACTACAAGCTTTTGCGATGCATGTAATACTGTAATTAGCCGCACTAGTAGGAAAAGTATGCGTAAAAGATGAAGCATCAGTATTTGTTTTTATTACATCAGCACTGCCATCGCTAAATTTAAAAATACAGGTGTCGTAAAACATACTTGTATTGTGTATTGTTACTAAACTATTATTATTCATATCAACAGTTGGCACAAATTGCGCTATGGGTGCAGCAGTATCGCCATTGCAAGTAACTTTCATAAACAAAACATCAACCGCAAAAGCATTGCTTGCAGTTTGCCCAATCATAGCAAAACCACCATCATTGGTTGCTACTGCATCCCAGATGTAAGTGTCTCTGTTACCAATTGAATTAGGGTTTTGAACAAAATAGTATTTGCGCCATTCTTCAATACCCGACTCATTTATTTTAACCAATGATGGAATAATAATACTTGGAAATAAACCTCCAAAAATAAAATCACCTGCTAATAAATATCCTTTGTTACGTATTGGAATTGTCTTATTTATATAGCTTCCTCCAGTATAAGGAGGATAAAATACATTGCCCCCACCAAGGTTCATCGTATCAATATTCAAAAACTTATAGGTCCAAATTTTATTGCCATTTGCAGGATTAAATTTTGCGGCAAACGAATAATTCGAATTGTCTAACCCTTCAGCAGTGCCGCATACAAGTAAATTGCTGTCGTTTGCCAATACTATTTTTATGCCTTGTGCCGCTTCTGTACCAGCAGCAGTAGAATCTAAGTATTGTTTTTTATCCCAAATAATAGTGCCATCTAAAGGAGAAAATTTTCGTAACCATATTTTTTTATCGCCCTGAAAACTACTGTTCCAACGCCAACTCCCTGCAACTACAAAATTGCTATCGGTGGTTTCTACAATGTCATTAAATTTATTATAACCTCCTAGCACTAGGCTGTCGGCTTTAAAAAAAATAACGTTTGCCAAGGTGTCTGTTTTGCATATAAATGGATATACTTTAAACGGCACACCACCATAGTTTGCGCCACATCCATAAATATAATTATCAGTACCAAAACATAATCCTAAAAACTCAGTACTGAAAACCGAACTATCACTAATTGGTTTAGAAAATAGTTGAGCACCTTGTTTCGTAAACTTTCTCAATTCTGAAATACCATTTCCAAAGTTAAGGTTAGCGGCATTAAATCTGGTTGTTGGCAAATAATAGTTTAAATTATAATCGCTTATTAAGTCATAATAATAGTTGCATGGTTTTGCAGTATCAATATAGCTATTCAATAGCGTTTGGATGCCAAATAAATCGGAATTATAAGTTTTAAGTGTTCTAATATTTAAATAATTATCAGTAACAAATAGCAAGTAGTTACTATCTTGAAATGCCAATTGCACACCAAAATTATTATAAGGTGCAACATCGCCAAAATGCTTTACAAAGTGGTGTATGCTTGGCTGGCCAATACAATTTATACTTGATAACTTGCAAAATAAAAAAATAGTGAATAATTTTTTCATCACTTTTTACTTTGTTACAACAATTTTTTTGCTGTTAATTTTATTACCATCGGCAAGTAATGAAAAGCAGAGATTTAAAATAACATATTGCATTAAATTATTGATTTATTTTCTTAGGATGAATATACCTAATTTTTAAAATCAAAATTAAAAAGCCTCAGCAATCTGCCAAGGCTTTTTAATTTTTAATTCTTAATCGTTAATTCT
>JBEIDK010000165.1:0-6848 GCA_040383485.1 Flavobacteriales bacterium | reverse complement strand
TCTGGTCCTATCTTCTTTTACTGCTAATATGGTATAATAGGCTTCACTGCTTACTTTATCTATTCTCCTAGTATGCCAATATGTTGCATCAATATAAATGATTGGATATCGCTTTTCTAAACTCCTTTCTAGCCAACTTTTGATATCTGCTCTTGCACTGGTCATCATATTACTTATTGATGATTTACTATAATGGTGACCATATATTTTATCAAACAAACCGCCAATTTGTTCAGTTGTCAGCCCTGAAGAATACAATTCATAAGCCAATGTTTTGCTTTCTTCATTTTGATCTTTTATTAAGGCTAAAATCATGGGATAAAAATTGTAATGACGGCTCCTTGGGATAGCTAACTCCAATTTGCCTCCATGCCCTAAGACACTACTAAAGCGATATCCATTGGCGACATCTGAATTTACTGAGTTAAATTCATTCCGTTCTGACCGCATTATACTTTCCAGTGAAAGTCTTAATAATTCCTGATAGCCATTTTTCCCATTTGCTATCTCGTCTAAAATTTCTGTAATTTGTGTTTGTGTAAAGTTCATATTTTTCAATTTTTGCTGTTCAATACAAAAATCGTCTTTTTGAGCTTTACACACTTTTTTAAACAGTATCCTATAACGTTTTGCAGCTTAGTGAAGTGGCGGCATTCGGAGCCACACACTATCAAGCTACCACGAAGTTATGAATGAAAACGAGACTTGCAAATTAGCTGGGAACCCCGCCATTTTACTAAGGTGCTGTTGTACGCTGCCAAGTCTTCTGTCCGCCGAATGTTTGCACTGTTTTTTAGTTAATGGCAAAAGGGGAAAATGACAAGCTCTTTTTCTTTTTTGCTTGGAGTCTGTTCTAAGTTTTGCTATTGGCTTGTGCAAAAATGAAAATGTGCTAGGCATGCGCGTGGTTTCTATGGTCTGCCTAAATTTGAAGTTGGCGTTTTTAAATTTGGAGAGTGTACAAAATTTTGTTAAATTATCTTTCAATTATTTATTACCTTTTCTGACTTTTTTTGAATTAATAAAACAATACCAATTGTAAAAAAGCTGCGATAGTTCAAATACGTAAAGTTCTCATTTTGATATCTTACAGATTTTGAAAAAGTATTATTTGACAATAGATTAGACTCCGTTATAATGGATTTTCCTTTTTTTTGTGTCAGTGAGATGCCGAATGATTGTTCAATCTTTATTCCGAGTTTTGAACTTATTTTATATGTTAAATTTGGTGTTACATACAAACCAAATAGATAGTTTGTAGGATATTCAATTTTCGTACTTTTCGAATACAATAACCTATTATTTGTAATGTTTTTAGCAATATTAGAATCATTTTTAACCTGATTCAAAAAGATGCTTACAGGTAAATTAAAATTAAGCCTAAACTGAATTTTCTGGCCATCGGTAATTGTTTGTGATATTCCTATTAGTGTAAAAAGTTGATTTGACTTTAATGATGTTTCATAATATCTATAATCAGATAAATAAGAATTACCAGAAGAACTAGAAGCATGGGGTTTTGAATAGCCAATTCCGAAATTAATTGCACTTTTTCTAGATTTGAGAAGATAGTTTATGCCCAAATATGGTGTTATATTCCTGTTTTTGTTTATTATCTTTAATGAGGTGTCTGATAATTCTGAGGTTTGTTTGAAATTTAAAAAATCAAAAAAGTTAATACTGATAGATGTTAATTGTGCCTTCCCACTAATGGGAAAGCACAATAAAATAAATGCGATAAAATTGATATGGAATTGTTTTAATGACATTTACTAAATCTTAAGAATTTTAAGAGTGAAAATTTCATTTTTACTTGTTTTTACTTTTAATAAATAACTGCCTTTAGAAATACCTGCTAAGTTCAAATTTGTTTTGCCAAATTCTAATTCACCTTTTTGAATTTCTTGCCCTTGAAGGTTAAGTATAGAATAAATTGCATTAGATGCATTAATAGAAAAAACAGCTTCGTCCTCTATGCATCTTGGACTAATTGAAACATCATATTTGCTTATTAACTCTTCAACACCACTTATGCCTCCTATAACTTTTAATGTTGCCGTTCCATAATTTGGGTCAATAGTTACTTGAGGGTCTGTGCTTGAAAGTGAAAGTGTCGCCGTTTTTGTTCCTGAAAAAGGTATGCTTCCAACGTTAAGATAATCAATTATTTGATATGATGTTACATTGTAGTTGGAGTAACAATTATTATTTGGGCTAGATTGAAAATTATAATGAACCCCAGTTGAAGCAGGAGAAGAACCTGTTCCGGTGCCACAAATTGTAACAAGCCAAGTTCCTCCACCATTGGAAATAACATTAATGTAAACAGGTTCTGCATTAGTTACTCCTTGTGTTATTGTGTATGTTGTTGAACCACTGAATGAAACAGTTGCTGCAGTCATACACACATTGTTGAATAGCCCTAAATTGCTAATATCCCCGTTTTGTGCAAGCTCCCATTTATCGGCTGGTTGTGTAAATGTAGGGTCGCCTTCTGATTCGGTTGCTTTACGTCGTGCAGTAATATTTTCTAAAGAACTTAAATCTAAATTTAAAGTATTTAGATAATTTGCAGGGTCTGCAAGTGCTGCGGCAATGTTAATTACATCGGCTTGCGTTAAATTTACTTCTCCAATACGGTCAAGTAAACCATTTGGACTCCAAAACTCAAGTCTTGACTTTTCTTGAAAATCAAGGTCATTACTCAATAAATCTGAAATAGCAGTTAATGGTAAATCAGAATTAGAAAAACTAACAACAAATTTGCCTTTTGAAGCTACAATACCGCTTAAATTAATTGAAACTGGCGTATTGCTTGAACCATATAGTTTAATTGAATAACCACTTAAGTCAAGGTCTGCACCGCTTGGATTGAAAAGTTCAACCGCATAGCTGTTGTCGATTGGACTAACTCCTGATAAGGAAATTTGGTCTTTTGCAAATACAACTTCTGAAATAAATGGTGCAGTGCAACCGCCCGTTTGTGCTTTTATGTTTAGGCTCAAAGCTAATGCCGAACCAAGTAGAAATTTAATGTAGTTTTTTTTCATTTTTTAAATATTTATTTTAAATTAAAAGGTTTCCTTTGCTGTGTTCTTAGCCTTGCAAAGTTTTGAACAGAAGTTAATACTAATGTATTGGCTCGAAAAGCCCCCAGCAGAAAACCTTTTTTGTTTCGGGGCTTTTTTTATTGAGGTAACGTGATTACATTTTACATAATGTTATCCCTACTCTGTTTACTTTTGGCTTTTGGGGTTGTGCCATTATTAATTATTCTTAATAGTTGATTATAACAAACATAAAGAATAAATATGCAATTAGTAAAGTGTAGGTTTAAAATTGATTTACAGTTTATACGACTTATTTAAGCCACAAAAGTTGTAAAAGCTATTAAAGACTGTGCTTTTATAGAGTTTTGTACTCTTGCACTGTAAAAACAAACCCACTACAATTGGGGGGGGTAACCCTATCAAATTGGTGGGATAAGAAATACTTATTAATTCTCAATTGTGTTTTTGTACCACGCTATTACAACTGGTAATTGCATAAGCATTTCTCTTTTATGCTTTACATTTTTTATTTCGGGTATTAGTTTTCTGTAAATTCTTGTCAAATTCTTCTCCACGGCTTTTATTTTAATATGCATGATTGCTGCAATTGCCTCATTAGTAAATCCATCACAAACATATTTTAAAACAATAAATTCGGTTTCAGTAATATGGTAAACATGAATGTTTTTTTTTATTTCTGCTTTAGGCTTATACAATCCTTTTTCTTTAAGCAATAATAGTATTGGTTCAGCAAAATAAATGTCATTATTAAGTACTGCTTTTATAGCGTATTTATATTCAATAGCATCGCAGTGTTTTTGAATAAAACCAGATACTCCGAGTATTTTCATGTTGATTAAAAATTCGGGTGTTTTGTATGAAGAGGTGCATATTATTTTAACCTCTTGGTTAATTTTTAATGCTTGGCTTGTTGTTTCCAATCCACCTTTAAGTGGCATATCAATATCCATAATAATTACGTTTACTGTGTTTGCCTGTAAAAGTTCTAATACTTGATTGCCGTTATAGGCAAATAATATATTGGTTTCGGATAATACTTTTTTAATGTTTTTTCCGATACTTTGGCAAATATGTTTATCGTCTTCGGCTACAATAATGTTTAGCATAAAACTAAATAGAAAAGATTGTTTTTTAAAATTTTTGTTAATGCAATTATAGCATTTTCTATTTGTATAAAACACTATCTTTCAATTATTACTCTCATTAATGTGATTGTTGAAACTAAAAAAAAACGGTGGCGAAACCACCGCAATATTTTTTATTTAAGGTTTAGGTCATTTTAGTTTGGGTTATTGAGTTTTGTCGACTTGAAAGTTATAGGCGTATTATTTGCGGTCGAATAGCAAGTTTAGGTCATTGAGTTGCTGTCGATATACAAGTTTAGGTCGTCTTGAATGTTTAAAGTTTGCACGGTCTTGTCGATGTTGCCACAAGGGTGAGCGGCTGGAGAATTTTAGCTGTTTAAAATTTTTATTGCACTGCCTTTTATATTTCTACTGCACTTGATTAAAAATTTTAAAGTGCTAAAATGTGGGTTGGCAAAGCGAGGGGTTTTCGTTTTAGGTCTGCATAGTTTAGTGATGTCGTTGCGAGTGTGTCATTGGTTGCGTACCAACGTTTTGCAGCTACAAGTTCGTGGCGGCATTCGAAGCCGAAATGTGTCGGCATGCACTGGCGTTGAGAACGAAGCTAACACTTGCAAGTTCGCACTTCACCCGCCATGACTTGTAGGTGCTGTTATGTGCTGTGCTTCTTTTCATCGGATAATGAGTTTGTCAGTTGCTATTATTTCTGCATTTCTTTTTAGCAGAATATAGTATAGTCCACTTGGTAATCCATTACGCTCTATTTGAATTTCGTTTCCAGTGATGTCGTCAATTTGTAATGCGGTTTGTCCAACTGGATTTACTAATGTCAGGTTTAATTTATCGTGTATTGTGTTTTCAAATTTTATTGTCGTTAAGTTGTCAAAGGGATTAGGTAAAACTGAAATTTTGGTTTTGTTTTTTGAAATTTCATTTATATCCTCCAATATAGAAATACTATCGCAGAATGTGCTGCTTCCGCATTCGTTTGTAACAGTAAGGCAAACATTCCAATTGCCATTTGCAAAACAGTGACTGGTTCCTTCAGCATTTGATGTGTCACCGTCACCAAAGTCCCAATACCAAGCGTTAGCCCAAGTAGAATTATCACGAAATAAACCGCAACTATGAGTGAAGTACGAATCAAAATTTGCAATAGGAGGAACACAAACACAAGGATTATAATTAGCTGTGTCAGCAGTACCTTCAACAATGATGTCTGATTGAATTGTATAGCCAGCATTTTCTATTCCTCCTGAACCTTGAACCCATGTTAATATAGTTTGAATAGTTATAGCCGTGTCTTCTTTGCAAGTTCCTAAGCCAATACTATCAGTTTTTATCAAGTAAACATCTTCAAATCCTTTACTGAAATTTCTAGTTGTGCCTGTTAAAAAATAATTTGAACCACGCTGTATTACATCGCTACCTTCTTCCTTTGAAGCACTCCCAAAAGTGCTTGACCATAACACACTTCCTATTGAATCTGTTTTAAGTAGGTAAACATCAGATTGTCCAGCTCCAGAACTATAAGTGTAACCAATTGAAATAAAACCATTATCAGATGTTTGCTTAACGGAAAAGCCAACTTCTTCAGAGCTTCCTCCGTATGTATAAATCCACTCGTTATTACCAGCTGAATCTGTTTTCATTAAGAATAAATCATTGTCATTAATTGTTCCTACACCATTACCAGATGTTTTGCCAGTAAAAATAAATCCTCCATCGTTAGTAATTTCAATATGGTTTGCTAAGTCGCCTTGATTACCCCCATAAGTTTTTGTCCATTGAAGATTTCCAATAGCACTAATTTTTAATAGATAAACATCCCAACTGCCTTGACCAAAGCTTTCTGTATAACCTGCAATGATGTAACCACTGTCAGAAGTTTGCTTTAATGAATATCCTTCGTCATTAATTGTTCCGCCAAAATATTTTGCCCAAAGAACATTTCCATTATTATCAGTTTTTAGCATGAAAACATTTTTATTTGGACTTTCGCTTTCAGTTCCTACAACTGCATAACCATTGTCAGATGTTACAATAACATCATATGCAACAACGTCATAGTATCCTAAGTTTGGGCCTCCATATTGTTTTGTCCAAAGAGTGTCGCCTAATGCATTAGTTTTTATCAAACAAATATGAGTTGCAGAACCATTTGAGTTGTAAATGTTTCCTGCCATAATGAAACCACTATCAGGTGTTTGCTTAATGCTGTAATCATTATAGAAGTATAACATGTTTGGTGGATTGAATGTTTTTTGCCAAATAGTATTTCCAAGCGTGTCGACTTTAATAAGGTAAACTCCTTTTGTTGCTCCATATAAGCCTACTAATACAAGGGAATTGTCATAAGTTGAGATAATCTTTTTACCATAGTCGTATGATGTTGAACCAAATGTTCGTTGAAATGTCTGTCCAGTAATTTGGTTACCAAGTGTAAGCAAAAAGTAACTGATTAGGTAGAAATTTTTTTTTGTCATTATTTAGATTTTAATAGTGTCATTTTAAATTTATGGTGCAGTTAGTTCGGAGCAGTAGCATAGCACATAACGCTCGGCAGATTTGCGAAGTGGCGATATTCGAAGGTCTGCACTTTCAAGTTACCACGAAGGTAAGAATGAAAACGGAACTTGCAAGTACGCTGTGGCCTCGCCATTTTGCAAATGTGCCAGTTGTACGCTGTTAT
>JBEIDK010000164.1:0-7025 GCA_040383485.1 Flavobacteriales bacterium | reverse complement strand
TGTTGCTTCTTTAGAAGTACTTGAAGAAGAAAAAGAACATTTCGAAAAAACACTAGCCTTAATTGATGATTCATGTAATGAGCTAAGAGGTATTTCTCATTTAATGATGCCAAGTTCATTAAGTAAACTTGGACTGTCGGAGGCATTGTACGAAGTGGTAGAAAAAATAAATGATGCTAAAAAAATAAAAATAGTATTAATAGAAAATGGAATGATTGAGAGGCTTGGCGATTTAATTGAAGTTAATTTATATAGAATTATTCAAGAGCTTTTACAAAACATTGTCAAATATTCTGAAGCTAAAAACGTTCAAATAAAAATAATTAATTCAAACAATAAAATAGAGCTAGAAATAGTTGATGATGGCAAAGGCTTTGATATAAACACCTTTAAAAAAAATATTGGTAATGGCTGGTCTAATATAAATTCTAGAATTTCAATTATAAACGCCTCTATCGGTATTGTCAGCAATATGGGTAAGGGAACAACAATAAAAATAAACTTGAGTTATTAAAAGAAATATGGCTACTAGAAAAATTAAAGAGCAAAGAATTAAGAGGAGCATTCATTCAATGAACAAAAACTCTGTATTAGTTATTGAAAAAGAACAATTGATATTGGTTCGAAAGTTTGATGTAGATGAGAATAAAACTTCAGAAATAATATTTAATGATGATGAAGTTGAACAAGAAAATATTTATTTATTTGAAAACAATTTATGTGTCGAAGAAAAAACAATTCATCATTTAGACGGCTTTTCAGAAATAACAATTAATGCCTACAACGAGCAAAAACAATTGATAAAACAAACCAAACAATATGAATATGGAAATGAGACCATTAATTATACATACGATGGCTTAAACCTTATTTCAAAGCAGAATTGCGATGAAAACGGGAAGGTAGAGTCCTCAGAAAAGTATGCCTACAATGATGGCATTTTAGTAATGCATGAAAGCTTTAATGAAGAAAATGATTTAGTATTAAAACGTGAAATAGTAATTGAAAATGGAATAGCTATCTCAGAGAAACAATGGGATAAAGAAACAAAGCTAAGCATCAGCATCAATTATAGCAACTGGTCGAAAGATGCTGAACCGAGCTATACAGCATACAATAGCGAAGGTAAAGTTTTAGAAAGAGTAGTTCGAAATTATAACAGCGAAAATATGCTTATTGAAGAAATTTCTGAATCTACAACCTATGGATATGTCAAATTAACTACTCACTATATTTACAATGAACTTAATTTGTTATTGAAATCAGAAACCACAAATGGTAAAGGAGATATAATTAGTAGTTTAGTAAATAATTATGACAAAGAGTTGATTAAAGAAAGCGAATATTTTGCCGTTAGTTCCAGCGATGGTAAGGTATTACACTATACTGATTTTTATGAATATGAATTCAATGATTTGTAGTGATGTATTAATTTTCTAATATCTCTTTTAGAATTTTAAAATTGTAATCTGAATAATATTCTTCCTGTTCAATTTTAATATTGTCGAGTAAATTCAGACAGTCAAAAACATTTTCATTTGGTTCTAATTTTACTACTAGATTCTTCTCAACTAGCGCATTTACATAGTCAATACACGAAATAAAGTTGAGTGCAAAGGACTTCACATTAAATCGCATTGCATCAAAAATAGTGGTTGAGTAGCATGAAATATTAAAGTCGGAAATAGATAATAATGCATCTAAATTAATATCGACAAGCATTACATTTTTAAACTCTTTTATTTCTAACAGATACTTTTTCTTATCTTCATTTGGATGTGTTTTAATAATTAATATAAAATTATCAGGAATGCTATTTGCAATTTTCTTTATCCAATCAATAAAGAGTTCCTCCATGAAAGTTTGAGTAGTTAGTAAAGCAACCTTTTTATTTTTAATCGCTTTTTCAAATTCAGAATCAAATAAATATTTTACTTGTGCATGGTAGTAACCTAATATTTTTATTTGTTCAGGTTTATATTCTGAGCCATTTAAAAGTACATCGCCCCATGCTTTGCCATAAACAAAAATAAAATTGGCAAACAATGCCTTAGCTATAACATTCTCTATTTTTTTTGGGAACACATAAAAAATATCTTCATTAGCAATTAAACCATGCTGTAATTCAACAACTTTTATGTTGTTTCTTTTTGCTGCATAAACCAATCCTTCTTTGTGGTAATGGGCGGTGATAATAATTGATTTTAAATTTAATTTCTTAAAGAAATAATTCCAGATTCTAAATTGTTTAAAAAAATTTACGTAAGCAATCTTTATATTACTAAGCTCTGCCTGCGAAAAAATTTTTAAAGTTTTTAAATACTTGTAATTCTTTATTAAATCATTTCTAAGTATTAGCTCGGATTCATTAAATTCAGCATATAGTGAAGCTGCAACAATTTCTAAATTAGAAACATCAAAGGGAGTATTTAAATTTTCTGATTCGGTTGAATACCCAACAAAAATAGAATTTACTGGTAGTAAATCATCAATGATTCTAGAAAAATACAAACTACTTTTCTTGCCATTATTTTCATTTACAAGTTTATTATCACTAAATATTAAATATTTCCTGCTTTGAAACCTTAATATTTTACTCTCGAGAATTGTTCTTTGCTGTTTGTATTTTTTATTCCAAATAAAAAACTTCTTTATTAAATATAGCAATCTAAATAAACGCCAACTTTCAAAAAAAAAATCAGGTTTTCTTTTATATTGTGTATAATTTACTTTAAGTCCGTCAAGTACAATTTTTATTGTATTAAAATCACCGCAATCAAAGATTTCGGCATTATCAAACTTGTTGTAAAAATCTTCTTTAAACTCTTTGAAAGTTTTTTCCATTCCCTATATATCAACACACAATATCACAATTCTAATTAAACAGTTATTAAATTGTCTTTAGTTAATGTTTGTGCCCTATCAGGCCCTAATGAAACTATTGTGATTGGAACGCCAACTGCTTTTTCTATATAAGCAATATATTCTTTTAATGCTTTAGGCATTTCCTCTAATGTTTTTACATTTTCAGTATCACAATTCCAACCATTTAGCGTATCGTAAATTGGGGTAATATTATTGGCCGTTGCATCATAAGGAAAATACTCTGTTAATTCGCCGTTAATATTATAGTGGGTGCAAACTTTAATATTTTCAAAAGTATTCAGAACATCTGCTTTCATCATTATAAGTTCAGTAACTCCGTTGAGCATAACAGCATATTTTAATGCTGGCAAATCTAACCATCCACATCTTCTCTCACGACCTGTAGTGCTGCCGTATTCGTTACCTATTTTACGCATCTTCTCACCTACTTCATTTTCCAATTCAGTTGGGAATGGGCCACTACCTACTCTTGTACAATATGCTTTAAAAATTCCGTAAACGTTTTCAATTTTATTCGGAGCTATACCTAATCCTGTGCAAGCACCAGCACATGTTGTATTTGATGATGTAACAAATGGGTAAGTCCCAAAATCAATATCAAGCAATGAACCTTGTGCTCCTTCGCATAATACTTTTTGTCCGCTATTTAGGGCAGTGTTAACGTAAATTTCACTATCAATAATTTCTAACTTTTTTATTTTTTCAATAGCTGCAAACCACTCCTCTTGTGCACTTTCAATATTATAGCTGTAATTATAAAACTTAATTAACTCCTCGTGTTTTGCTAATAATAAATTATATTTCTCATTAAAATTATTCAAAAATATATCTCCAACCCTTAATCCATTTCTACCCGTTTTGTCCATATAAGTTGGGCCTATACCTTTGAGTGTAGAGCCAATTTTAGATGTTCCTTTTTGTGATTCTGATGCGGCATCTAAAATGCGATGGGTAGGTAAGATTAAATGCGCTTTTTTTGAAATTTTTAAACTTTGGTTGATGTTAACACCTAACTTTTCTAATGCTACAATTTCCTTCAGCAAAACAATTGGATCAATTACAACTCCATTACCTATTACATTAACAGCATCCTTGCGGAATATACCACTCGGAATAGTATGCAAAACGTGTTTTATTCCATTAAACTCTAGCGTATGGCCAGCATTTGGTCCGCCCTGAAACCTTGCAATAACATTATAGTTTGGTGTTAATACATCTACAATTTTTCCTTTGCCTTCATCTCCCCATTGTAACCCCAAGAGTACATCTGCTTTCATATTTTTTTAATTATTTGAATGAATTTATTGCTTCTTCCTCGTCGTCACAAACGATAAAAACACTATTCAATTTAGTTATTGTTAATATATCGTTGTTCTTCCTTGTTATGTTACAAATGATTACATCGCCATCATTTTTTCTGGCCTTAGTAAGTAAATTTATAATTACCGAAAGACCACTAGAGTTCATGTAAACAAAACTCTCCATATTCAAAATAAATTTATGCAATCCTTTGTCAATAAAATCATCAAAAGTTGCACTTAGTAATGTGCCATTACTGCTCTCTATTAAACTACCAATGAGCTTAACAATTACTATATCATCTTTAACAGTAGGTTCAAAATTAAAATTTATCATGATTGATGTTATTATAATGTGATTAATTACTAATGTTATCGCACTTACCATGTTCTGACAACTTGTTGCAATTACCAAAAAAATTAAGTGAATGATGTGATATTTGAAAGTCGAGTAAATCCTGTGTCATATTCTGAATTTGCTGGATTCTTGGGTCACAAAATTCAAATACCTTACCGCAATTATTACAAATAAGATGGTCATGTTGCTTGTATTTATATGACTTTTCGAACTGAGCTATATTTTTACCAAATTGATGTTTAGTTACTAAATTACAGTCAACCAAAAGCTCAATGGTATTATATAAAGTAGCTTTACTTACGTGATACTTTTTTTGTTGCATGAGTTCATACAAATTTTCAATATCAAAATGTCCTTCTGCACTATAAATTTCATCAAGTATAGCAAAGCGTTCAGGAGTTTTTCTATGTCCTCCAACTTCTAAATATTTAGTAAATAATTCTTTTACTTTTAGCCTTGTATCGTTTATCTGCATAACAAATCATTATATTCAATCACAACTTAACTCAATACTAATAAAATCAATGAATTCCTTTGGCTGCTAACCAACGTTCTGCATCTAATGCAGCCATGCAACCTGTACCTGCTGCCGTTACTGCTTGTCTATATGTTTTATCCTGTACATCGCCACAGGCAAAAACACCTTCAACATTTGTTTTAGTAGTGCCAGGTATAGTTTTTAAATAACCTTCAGCGTCCATATCCATTTGTCCTTTAAAAATTGTTGAATTTGGATTATGACCAATGGCAACAAAAAAACCAGTTACGGGTAATTTGGTTTCAGCATTTGTAATATTGTTTTTTATTAAGACTGCATCAACACCTTTTTCACCTAAAATATCTAATGTTTCAGTATTATACATAATGGTAATGTTTGAGGTGTTTTCTACCCTATGAATCATGGCTTTACTGGCGCGCATTTCACTTTTGCGTACTAACATTGTAACGCTTTTACAAAGCTTAGCCAAATAACTAGCCTCCTCACAAGCTGTATCTCCTGCACCAACAATAGCAACATCTTGACCTTTGTAAAAGAAACCATCGCAAACAGCACATGCCGAAACTCCAAATCCATTGAGCCTTTCTTCGTTTTTTAGGCCTAGCCATTTTGCGCTTGCTCCTGTTGCTATTATTACAGTATTTGCAGTTATTTCTTTATTCTCATCAACAATAATTTTATGAGGATGACTGTTAAAATCTACTTTTGTTGCCAGTCCATAACGAACATCTGTACCAAAGCGCAACGCTTGTTTTTTCAAATCTTCCATCATTTCTGGACCTTGTGTTCCATTTGGGTAACCTGGGAAATTTTCTACTTCAGTAGTAATGGTTAACTGACCACCCGGTTGTAAACCTTCATACATAACAGGCTTCATATCGGCCCTTGCCGCATATATTGCTGCCGTATACCCTGCAGGACCACTACCTATTATTAAGCAATTTACATGCTCTATTTCTTTGTTCATTATGCTTTAATTTTTGAGCTACGAAGTTAATTATTCGATACAAAATAAAGCCTTTGTTTAGTAAATGTTAATAAGATATTTAATCAGGTAAGTTCCAATAAATTAAGGTTGAAAACAGATAGGTATGAAATATATTTGATAACCAAATCCATGATGTAATAAAAATAAAAGAGGCTGTCACGAAAGTCTGTTTTGTCATGCTGAATTTATTTCAGCATCTCTAAAACGCTAAATTTTGTTGAGATTTAGATTAACAACGATTGTCTATTTTGGAGTTGTTACTGCTGCACTGTCCTTCATTTCTGGATTATTGAGTGCCAGTTCAAATACTTCTTTGTACAAATTAGCCTCACCCCAATTACCAGTTGTCGAACCATAAAATACCTTGCGCCCCTCTCCTAAGGAGAAGGGATTGACTGCTGTAATAACATAAGAATTAAAATTTGTATTTTATTAATAACAATTTAGACTATTAATTCTTAACCAATTTCTCATAATAAATAGCATTATTAGTAATCATTTGCAATGTATAAATACCTTTTGCAAAGCTTGATATATCGATAGCGGTAATCTCTTTCGTAATGTTTGTATTATAAACTATGGACCCAAAATTATCAAAAATATTGAGGTTCGCACTGCTTAGGTTACCCAATTTAAAATGTAATGAAAAAACACCATTGTTTGGATTAGGCACTAGCCTAAAAGCCTCCCCTTGGGGGAGGTTGGTGGGGCTTCCTGTAGTTACACTTGTTTGTGTGGTATCATAATCTTGGTTACAGCTTTTGGCTATCATGCTTATGTTGTATGCAGCTGCTATGTTGGTGTAGGTATGCGTAAATATGCCTGTATCTAAATAGCTTTTATACACCAAAGGGCTACCATCGCCAAAATCATATATGCAAGTATCGTAGCGGAGGCTTTGGTTTTGTATGCTAACAATATGATTGTTGGTATAATCTACTACTGCATTAAATTGTGCAACAGGTGCGGCAGTATCTCCATTGCAATTGGTTTTTA
>JBEIDK010000163.1:0-7078 GCA_040383485.1 Flavobacteriales bacterium | reverse complement strand
GCTATTTAATTGCTCCTGAACATCTAATGTTCGAAATGAAGAAAGTACATCAATTTTTGGTGTTTAGTGTGAATAGTTTTTCGCAACATACGATTTCGGAATATTTGGAAATGGTTGATTTTACTGAAGTTTCGAAAATGTACCAACGCAAACGCGATTTGTTTCAAAACCTAATAAAAGACAGTCGTTTTGAGTTGATGCCTTGTGATGGAACGTATTTTCAGGTGGTGAATTACAACCAAATTTCATCCAAAAACGATGTGGATTTTGCTAAAGAATTGATTGTGAATCATGGTGTGGCTTCCATTCCGATTTCAGTATTTTATAATGATGCTACAGACAGACACATGCTTCGTTTTTGTTTTGCTAAAACGGATGAAACTTTGATTGCAGCAGCTGAAAAATTATGCAGTATTTAAGCGTAATTAAAATACAAAGTAATTGCTATCTTTTTTCTTATTAAAATAGTTGACAATTATATTTAATTTATAAAAACAACTTTACAATACCTATACACAAAATAATAAAATTCTAGAAATTTAATATAAACCAATACAATACAAATGCGTTGGTGCTTTTTGTTTTTGTATAGTTTTTGTAAAATGAGTTTTAATTTATTACCGATTGAAAACATTACTTTTATAAGATTGAACTATAAAACAATGATTTCGTATAAAAACAAGTCCATCTTTCTGCTTTTATTTTTATTCTTACTTAAACCTAGTTTATTTTTAGGTCAGTTAAGTTTTTGCACAGGAAGTAGCGGAGCTCCTATATTTTTTGAAGACTTCGGAAGTGGCACAACATATGGCCCCGCATTACCAGCTGGTATTACAAACTATGCCTATGTAAACAGTGGTTTCCCTCAAGATGGTCAATATACTTTATATTATAGAACAAATTTAATTCCAAATTCATCAAATTGGCTTTATTCTTTAGATCATACACCAGACAATGCTCCTAATGGCGTCAATGGAAAATGCTTAATTGTAAACGCAAGCAACACACCTGGGCAATTTTATAGAAGAACAGTTACTGGACTTTGTAGCAATACTCGATTTGAATTTTCTGCATGGCTATTAAATATCTACAATGCTGCATCAAATGGCTGTTCTGGAAGCGGTATTCCAATTAATGTAACTTTTGAAATTTGGGATGCAACAGATACGGTTCTACTACAATCAGGAAATACTGGAAATATATCTGGAACATCATTTCCAAACTGGAACCAATTTGGATTAGTTTTTACCATGCCTGCAACACAAACTTCTGTAATACTTAAAATGCGTAATAATGGTAGTGGTGGTTGTGGAAACGACTTAGCTATTGATGATATTATGTTTAGAACGTGTGGAGAATATAGCGCTATCATAAATTCAACTACAAGTGGAAACAGCATGAACATATGCGAAAATGCCGCTATTACTCATCCCAATTTAGTGGTTACTACCACAGGAAGTATTGCACATGTATATCAATGGCAACAAAGTAATAACAATGTAAATTACACAGATATTGTTGGCGCGAATTCATCCAATTACTCTATTCCTAATTTAAGCGCCACAACCTATTACAGAGTTAAAGTTGCACAGGATATTTCAAATTTAAACAATCCTTTTTGTTCTTCATTTTCTGATATTTATACGGTTAATTTTAATCCATCACCTAATTCGCCTGTTTCAAATGGAAATCAAACAATTTGTTCCAATCAAGCAACTAGTTTGGGCGTAAGTGTTTCTGCAAACGAAAGCGTTAATTGGTATGATAGTGCTACAAATGGCAATTTATTACTTTCAAATTCTTTATCATTTTCACCAACAATTCCGGGAACTTATTATGCGGAATCATTCAATCAAACTACAAATTGCAAAAGTAATACAAGAACTGCTGTGACTCTTTTACCTGCAGTAACAACATCATTTTCTGGTATAACGAACATTTGTTCATCAGAAACTATCCTATTAAATTTAAACGCATCCGATACGTCGGCTACCCATAATTGGACAGCAAGTTCTACAGATGTAACTGGATTTTCTAATGGCTCTGGGACTACAATTTCTCAAACATTAACTTATACTGGAAATGCTACCGGAACAGTAATTTATAATGTAACTCCAGTGATTAATGGTTGTGCTGGTACACCACAAACAATAACGGTAACGGTAAATCCACAAACCAATAGTACTATCACTTTTCCTACTATTACTACTTCATATTGTTTAAATGCAATCCCTCCTTTACTGCCTACCTCATCATCAAATAGCACACCTATAACCGGAATATGGAGTCCTTCAACTATTAACACTTCTATTGTAGGAACTACTACTTATACATATACGCCTCAAGCTAATCCTTGTATAATATATGCGCCTTTTACTATCGATATTACAATTGCAAACAACATTACACCCGATTTTGATAACACTATTTTTGTTTGTTCTGGAACAACGTCTCCAACATTAAATTCAACCTCACCAAACGGAATTAGCGGAACATGGACACCAACAACAATTGACAACACGAATTCGGGAAGCTATCTTTTTACGCCCAACCCAAATCAATGTGCGAGTTCACAAACAATTAATGTAATCGTAGGAATAAATACAACTACCATTTCTTTTACTGGAGCTACAACAATATGTTCAAACGAAACAACTTCTTTAAATTTAATTGCTTCAGACCCAAATGCAACAATTGTATGGACGGCTAGCACAACTAATGTAATAGGTATTTCAAATGGTTCAGGAAATACTATTTCTCAAACTTTATTGAATTCAGAAAATACAAGCGGAACGGTTGTGTATACTATAAACACATTACTTAATGGATGTTTGGGCACACCTCATTCAATAACTGTAACTGTAAATCCACAAAGTAGTATTACACCAACTTTTTCAGGAATTCAAAACTTGTATTGTTTAAATGAAATAGCACCTCCGCTTCCTACTTTTTCAACCAATAGTACACCATTGACGGGGACTTGGAATCCTTCAACAATTAACACAGCAACATTAGGAACAACCACTTACACCTTTACAGCACAACCAATTTCATGTACTATTATTAGCCCTTATTCGCTAACTATTACCGTTAGAGATAATTTTTACCCAGATTTTACAGACAATTTGAATTTATGTGCGGGTGAATTGCCACCTACACTTACTGCTACATCACCTAACGGAATTTCTGGCATATGGACACCTTCTGTAATTGATAATTTAGTTTCTGGAAGCTATACTTTTACTCCAACATCAAATTCTTGTGCGGTACCACAAACCATTGCAGTAACTGTTTTTCAGCCAACCTTAACTGCAATAGACTACACTATACATGAAGCGTTTTCAGAACAGCAAACTATTACAATTACTGCTTTTTCAAATGGAGATTACTTATACCAATTAGACAATGAAACTCCACAAGCGAATTCAGTCTTTGAAAATGTAAGTCCTGGAAATCATATCATAACAGTATATGACAAAAATGGCTGTTCGGCACCAATAAGTGAGGAAATTACGGTAATTGATTATCCAAACTATTTTACACCAAATAATGACGGCCACAATGATGTATGGCTAATAAAGGGAATAAATAATTTAGATAATTGGAGTATTTCTATTTTTGACCGATACGGTAAATTACTTGATAGATTAAACACAATTTATCCTTTTTGGGATGGGATTTATAATAATGAAACTTTACCTGCTTCTGATTATTGGTTTACAATAACCTATACTGAAAACAATATTACCAAAACCTTTAAATCACATTTTAGTTTAATTCGATAATGCTTCAATTTTATGAGTGCATGTTGTTAAATTTATTATCACTACATTTACTAAAACATAGAAATTATGGCAAAAAGTCAAGATGCGAAGAAAACAGCAAAAAAGGAACCTTTAAAAACGGCAAAAGAGAAGAAAGAAGATAAACGCAATAAGAAAAATTTACCAAAACGTGATTAAAAGTCACTACAAATACGAATATAATTCGTGTTTTTTTATTTACTACAATTTTTAATTTATTCAAAGTAATCGGCGCAAATAAAAGACTAAAAATATATCAAGTATTGAGCTTAAAATTATTTTTATAAGGTTATTTTTCTTATTCTAAATCAATTAGACAAGACTTTAACCCATTGTTAACAAAATTGCCTTGAAAAAACCATAAATAATTGTATTTTTACCACTTAAAATTTTTAATAATCAAATGGGTAAAATCATTGCAATTGCCAATCAAAAAGGTGGTGTAGGAAAAACAACTACTTCTGTTAATTTAGCAGCATCTCTTGGTGTTTTAGAAAAAAAAGTGCTTTTAATAGATGCCGACCCACAAGCAAATGCTAGTTCGGGTTTAGGAATTGATGTAGAAAGTGTAGAAATTGGTTCCTATCAAGTTCTAGAACACAGCGCAACACCAGAAGAAGCAACCGTTTCTTGTTCGGCACCAAATGTTTCGGTGATTCCAGCTCATATTGACTTGGTGGCTATCGAAATTGAATTAGTAGACAAAGAAAATCGCGAGTACATGCTAAAAACAGCATTGGAAAGCGTAAAAGATAAATACGATTACATATTAATTGACTGTGCACCTTCTTTAGGATTATTAACATTGAACGCTTTAACAGCGGCAGATAGTGTGGTAATTCCGATTCAATGCGAATATTTTGCATTAGAAGGGTTAGGAAAATTATTAAACACCATTAAAAGTGTTCAAAAAATCCACAATCCGAGTTTAGATATTGAAGGATTGTTATTAACCATGTACGATTCCCGTTTGCGCTTATCCAACCAAGTGGTTGAAGAAGTACAAAAACACTTCAATGATATGGTATTTGAAACAATTATTCAAAGAAACATCAAGTTGAGTGAAGCTCCAAGTTTTGGCGAAAGCATTATTAATTATGACGCTACTAGTAAAGGCGCAACAAATTATTTAAACTTGGCTGAAGAAATTATTAAGAAAAATCAATAATAGAGAAGATGACAAAAGCGGTAAAGAAACAAGCCTTAGGAAGAGGTTTATCGGCTTTATTAAAAGATCCTGAAAATGATATTAAATCAGTTGAGGATAAAAATGCTGATAAAGTAGTAGGAAATATTATTGAATTAGATCTTGAATCGATTGAAATTAATCCGTTTCAACCGAGAACGAATTTCAACGAAGAAACCTTACAAGAATTAGCCAAATCGATTAAAGAATTAGGTGTAATTCAACCGATAACCGTTAGAAAATTAGATTTCAACAAGTACCAATTAATTTCTGGAGAGCGTCGTTTGCGTGCTTCAAAATTAATCGGATTGAAAACAATTCCAGCATACATTCGTTTGGCAAATGATAATGAATCATTGGTTATGGCATTGGTGGAAAACATCCAACGTCATGATTTAGACCCAATTGAGGTAGCTATTTCGTACCAACGTTTAATCGAAGAAATCAATTTAACACAAGAAGAATTGAGTGAGCGCGTAGGCAAAAAGCGTTCTACCATTACCAATTATTTACGTTTATTGAAATTAGACCCTATTATTCAAACAGGAATGCGTGATGGTTTTATTTCAATGGGACATGGAAGAGCGTTGATTAACATTGAAAATCAAGATGTTCAAAGTGATATTTATCACAAAGTGGTAACACAAAATCTTTCTGTAAGAGAAACAGAGGCTTTGGTTAAAAATTACCAAGATAGCTTAAAACCAAAAACAACTAAACCTGCAAAAAGCAACTCATTTGACATCAAAGAAGAAGAGAAAAAAGCATTTGCAAATTATTTCGGAACTAAAGTTGATGTAAAAGTAGCTGGTGGAAAAGGAAAAATAACAATTCCATTTCATTCTGAAGAAGACTTTAATCGTATCTTAAAACTTATAAACGCGTAGTGAAAGTATTGCAATACATAGCGCTTTCAATTTGTCTTTTTTTGAGTTTTCAAGTAAAAGCACAAGAAGAAATATCTTTAAAATCAGCCGACACAACAAAAGCTATTATTAATCCAAACGCACCTGCAAAAGCAGCATTTTATTCAGCTTTAGTTCCTGGATTAGGACAAGCTTACAATAAAAAGTATTGGAAAATTCCACTAGTATATGCTGGATTAGGTGCTGGGATATATTACTATACATGGAATCAAAAAAAATACCATGAATTTAGAGATGAATATAAAAGAAGATTAGACGGCACCTATGATCCTAACCACCCTATTTATGGAGATTTAGACAATGACCGTTTAGTTCGTGCGCAAAAATTTCACCAAAGAAATAGAGATTTATCTGCTTTAATTACAGCTGTTATTTATATTTTAAATATTGTTGATGCTAATATTGATGGGCATTTAATGCAATTTAATGTCAATGATAATTTATCTATTAAACCCGATATGAATCAAAATCAAATTGATTATAAATTCAATTACGGAATGACACTTACCTTTAATTTTTAACAAAATATTAAGTAATAAATCAACAGTTACAACAACTAATGAGTATGAAAATTGCACTTTTAGGTTACGGAAAAATGGGGAAAGTTATTGAAAGAATAGCTTTAGAGAGAGGGCATGAAATCGTATTAAAAAAAGATCAAGACAACACTTTTGAAGGATTATTAAATGCTGATGTTGCCATCGACTTTAGTGTACCCGATAGCGCTGTTATCAATATTTCAGAATGTTTAAATAATGGAATCCCAGTAATTTCTGGAACAACAGGTTGGTTATCCGATTATCCAAAAATGGTGGCTTTGTGTGAAGATAAAAACGGAAGTTTTATCTATGGTTCTAATTTTAGTTTAGGTGTAAATGTGTTTTTTGAATTAAACGAATATTTAGCCAAAATGATGGCCAACTTGAAACAATACAACGTTTCAATGGAAGAAATTCATCACATACAAAAGTTAGATGCACCAAGCGGAACAGCCATAACATTAGCAGAAGGAGTTATCAAAAATACTGATTATTCTAATTGGACATTAGAAACTCCAAATAGTAACGAAATACATATAGAAGCAAAACGCATTGAAAATGTTCCAGGAACGCATAGTATTTTTTACGATAGTGAAGTTGACCAAATCGAAATCAAACACACAG
>JBEIDK010000162.1:0-7148 GCA_040383485.1 Flavobacteriales bacterium | reverse complement strand
TTAGATAGATTGTTCTTATCAGTAATTTCTAAAGCATATACCGAAGAGAAACTTGAGGATGAAACCATTCGCACAGTGCTAAATATTCCCGCATTCTTAGCTCCAGTTAAGGTAGCTATTTTACCACTTTTAAAGAAGGACGGTTTGCCTGAAAAAGCGCGAGAAATTTTATCGAAGTTGAATGTTGACTTTTATTGTCAATATGATGAAAAAGATACCATAGGTAAGCGTTATAGAAGACAAGATGCAATTGGTACTCCTTTCTGTATAACTGTCGACCATCAAACATTAGAAGACAACACTGTAACCATTCGTCACCGCGACACCATGACACAAGAACGTATTGTTATCGATAAGTTACATGGTTTATTATGGGAAAAGTGTAGTTTGAATGAGGCTTTGAGAAGGTTGTAGAGAATTTAAATCTCTTAACTACAAAATTCACTTATTAAAATTTAATTTGAAATACTTAATACGCATGAACAACAAAAATATTATTGCTTTAAGCATTTCGGTTTTCATAATAGCTTGTTTCTTCTCTATTGGTTTTAATAACTACGATGAGCACACGCAAATACTTGAGTTTGCTGGATTAAAGCTAGGATTAACCATTGAAAAAAATCTTTCGTGGGAATATGCTGCTCAAATGCGTCCAGCGCTGCAGCCAGCTATAGTTGTATTAGTTTGGAAATTTTTGAACTTACTAGGTTGTTGCAATCCTTTTTTAGTTGCATTGGTTGTGCGCTTCATGGCAGCTACGTTAACGTTTACAGGAATTTATTTGTTATACAAAAGATATGTAATTACCATAGAAAATCCAATATTAAAGAATTGGTATTTATTACTCAGCTTTTTCCTTTGGTTCGCTATTTATAATGGCGTTCGCTTTTCATCTGAAAGCCTATCTGGCAGTAGTTTTTTAATAGCTTTTGCCTTGCTAACCAATGAACAAAATAAAAAAAATTACTACTACATTTTTGTTGGTCTGCTATTAGGGCTTTCATTCGTAGCACGATATCAATCGGCATTCTTAATTCTCGGATTAGGGACTTGGCTTTTATTTATTAAAAGAGATTTTAAAAGAATAGTTCTAATTTCAATAGGCGTAATTATTATAACAGGAATTGGTGTTTTGATAGATAAATGGTTTTATGGTAAATGGGTTTTAACATTATGGAATTACTATATTGAGAATATAGTTCTAGATAAAGTTTCAGGTTTTGGCATTGACCCATGGTGGTATTATTTTGAAGTAGTTTTTCTCAAAGCAATTCCTCCTTTCAGTATGGTTTTCATATTGTGTTTTTTGATATATTTTGCTTTCAAACCAAAGGACATCTTAACATTTACATTATTACCTCTCATCCTGGTTCATTTTCTTATCGGACATAAAGAAATGCGCTTTATGTTCCCTATGATAGGTTTTATACCAATTTTAATGATTCGTTCAATTGAGTGTATTAAACAAAAATGGTTACCTAATTTTTTCGAAAATAAACGAATAGGATATATGGTTAAAATATTTTGGATTTATAACATCATTATGTTGTTAGTAGTTTCACTAAAACCAGCAGACACTCATGTTTCAATATATCAAAGAATTTATTCTCAGTATCCATCACCAACAAAACTCTATTATTGCGAAAATGCAAATCCATACTCCAGAGCGTTAGATGTTTATTTCTACAAGCGTAAATCTCTTTCGGTAATAAAAGTAAATACCATAGATTCATTAACTTTTAGACCAGAATACAAACAACTTTTTGTGACCAAAAAACCAGAACTACTCTCAAAAAGTAAAATGAAATACAAATTAATTTATTCTACTTATCCGCAATGGATTAGATATTTCAATTATAATAATTGGATTGAAAGGTCTAACCTATATTACGTTTATGAACTGTTGTAACTTTTATAAAGTAATTTTACGTAACAGACATTTTTTTAAATTTCTTATGAACAATTACATCATTTGTTATAATTCCTAATCACAGAATAATAAATTTACACTCCAAATTATAATATTATCATGAATTATAAATTTCTCCTAGTCTTCTTTTTCATTTCATTTTTACCGCTGGTTTTTAATTCAAATGCAGCAACCGATGAAGTTGATTTTACAATTACAATTCATCTTTTTGATGATAAGTTAAAAGTAGATTTGGAGGGTTTTACAATTCAAATATATGAAGATGGAAAAGCTAGAAAAAAAGTAAATTCAGTTACAGGAGGCATAGCAAAATTTTTTTTAAAAGTTGACAAAGAATATAAGATAGTTTTTTTGTCCAAAGATGATTATGTTGCTAAGCATATACTTTTTGATACACGTAATATTGATTTAGTGAATTGGAAATATAAAGCTACCGGTCAAGTAAGTTTAAAATATGACATTGATGTTAGACTTTTTAAAAGCAGAGGAGCTTGCCAAGACTTTTCGTTTTTAGATAATGAAGCAGTTATGATAATGAAATATGATACCGAGTATGACGACTTTCATGATTTTGCACAAAAAGAATTAGAAACAAAAATTAAAGCAGAACTAAAGAAGAAATGTTAATTTTAGATTATAAATTCTATGATTAAATATTTATTCAATTAACTGCCTATTTCTTTGCGCCCATTAGCGTGAAGTGCAAATCGACCTTCATTTCTCTTATGAATTTGGTCAGGCCGCGGCCAAGGCCAACCCCCGAATTGTGTTCTGTGATAATCTTCAAAAGCTTGATTTATCTCTTCTTTTGTGTTCATAACAAATGGGCCATATTGTATTACAGGTTCATCAATTGGTTTTCCTTGCAATACAAGTAATCGCGATTCATGATTTCCATTCTTAAGCAATAATTCATAGTCAGGTAAAACCGATACTGAATGGTATTTTGATATAATGTTTCCTTCGATATTAATTTTCTCACCAAGGTAAAAGTAAATGGTTCTATTTATACCTGCACTTGCTTTTGGCAATTTAAATTCAGCATTATGGTTTAATTTTATATTCCAAATTGCAACTTCATTTTTTATGTCACTTGCCCATGAATCGGGCGGCGGTGCAGGAGCCACAATATGATTAAATTTACCAGCCATTATTTCAACTTCAATTTCATTCCCTTTGGCATCTTTTTCTCTGTATTTTGGAATAGTTTTAGACCACAACATTTTAAAGTGAGGATCAACCATTTTATTTTTCTTTGGTAAATTAAGCCATATTTGAAATAATTCCATTGGGTTCTCTTTATTAAGATTAATTAAAGGAAACATTTCAGAATGTTGAACACCTTTTCCGGCTGTCATCCATTGAACATCGCCATTTCCATATCTGCCAGCAGCACCAAGAGAATCAGCGTGGTCAACAATTCCTTCTCGCACCACTGTTATTGTTTCGAATCCTCGGTGCGGATGTCCTGGAAAACCAGGCACCTTCTGTCCGTGATACATTCTCCATCCATCCTTTATTATAAAATCCTCTCCAATGTGTCGTCCTTTTAGCTTTTCAGGAGCAGGTCCCATCTCAGCATTTCCTTTCGGAAACTTATCTTCATGATGAACACAGAATAAAAATGGATCAGCTGTTTCCCACTGAAAACCCATTGCTTTGTTACTTAAAATTGGGTTAGTTTTCTTTTCGTTTTTTGAGAAGTTTTCTCTCACCGAATTAGCAAAACCTCTTGATGAAATTACTACTGAGGATAGAATTGATAATGTTAATCTCCCAATAAAATCACGTCTTCTGAATTCATTACTCATTTTTGAAAATTTAGATTGTAAGCTAAAATAAAATAAAGTTAAAATATACGCTTCATTTTTTTAAATTTCATTTAATGAAACATAGGTATTGAAATTTTGTTTCAAATGAAATTATTAAAACATTATTCTTCTTTTTAATATAAAAGTCTCATGCACAGCTAACAATGAAAACTATTTTTTAATTTGTGATTTTAAATCGTTTTTTTGCAAATATTCTAATATTAGAAATTTATGAATAGGCCAATAAGAGTATTAATAGCGAAGGTTGGATTAGATGGACATGACCGTGGTGCAAAAGTAATTGCATCGTTTTTACGTGACGCAGGTATGGAGGTAATTTATACAGGGTTGCGCCAAACACCTGAAATGGTTGTAAATGCGGCTTTACAAGAAGATGTAGATGCAATTGGTATTAGTATTTTGAGTGGAGCACATAATACAGTATTCCCTAAAATTATGAATATGATGAAAGAGAAAGGATTACATGATGTACTGCTTACTGGAGGTGGAATAATTCCACACGATGATATGGATAACCTTAAAAAACTAGGGGTTGGAGAGTTATTTGCTCCGGGCACCGACACAAAAGTAATTGTAGACTATATTACCAATTGGGTAAACGAAAATCGTAATTTTTAAAACTAACATAAATAAATGAACAATATTTTAACACAAGTCGAGAACAGTATTCTTACTATAACCATTAATCGTCCTGATAAATTAAACGCCTTAACAACAGCAACAATTCAGGAATTGCATTATACCTTGCATGGTGCGGCAACAAATAAAAATATAAGAGCAATTGTAATTACCGGAAGTGGAGAAAAAGCTTTTGTAGCTGGTGCAGATATTACAGAGTTCTCTAATTTTACATCACCTCAAGGTGAAGCATTGAGCAGAAATGGACATAAACTATTATTCGATTTTATTGAAAATTATAATAAGCCTGTTATAGCAGCTATAAATGGATTTGCTCTAGGTGGTGGATTGGAACTTGCTTTATGTTGTCATATTCGAATTGCTAGCAACAATGCTAAAATGGGTTTCCCTGAATTAAATTTAGGCCTTATTCCTGGTTATGGCGGCACACAAAGATTAGCGCAACTTGTTGGCAAAGGAAAAGCCATGGAGCTTATATTAACAAATGATATGGTTAATGCTGAAGAAGCCTTGCAATTGAATTTAATAAACCATACTACCACCAAGGAGAGTTTAATGAGTAAAGCTTATGAAATTGCTGCAAAAATTATTTCTAAATCTCCAAGTGCAATTGCAACTGCAATAAAAGCCATAAACGCAAATTATAAAGATGGTGTTGATGGTTTTGAAGTGGAAATACAGGAGTTTGGTAAATGCTTTGATACCGCCGACTTTAAAGAAGGTGTAGGTGCATTTCTTGAAAAAAGAAAACCTAATTTTATAGGCGATTAATTAATTTGTTACTCAAGGAGTTACTTTAATTCCACAGATAGCAAGAAAACATATTTAAATAAATAATTTTAATTTTTGCATGGTAGATTGATTATGTATTAGCATACTCAAACAATTATTTTATTTTTGTAATCCTTTTAATAAATAAAGATTAATAATGTTAGAAAACAACGAAAATCCAACAGTTGACAATGCAGAAGATGCAACGTTAAACACTGAAACTAATCATACTACATCTATTAATGAAGTAGTTGCAAATGAGACAAAATCAATTGATAGTGATGATATTCATGCCAACAATACTCAGCAAATAAATGAGGTTTCAACTGAAGACATTCATATTGAAACTTCTTCAATCCATGAAAATACCTCAGCAATTGAAAACGAGTTTAACGATGAAACAATTGTAATTCAAGAAGCAGTTTCATCAAACGAGCCAATAACAGATACAAAAGATGTTATGGAAGTCGAAGAAGTGAGAGAATTAGAAGTTATTCATGCTGATGAGTTAAAAATAAATAATACTAAAACTCACGAAGCATTGCCTACTGTTGAAGTTGAGACTTCAAATATTCATGAAGAAGTTCTAGCTATCGAGGACCTTCATCCTCAAGAAAATTACTTAGCTCTAACACAAAAAGAATTGGTTGCTAAAATGCAGGAAATATGCAATCATGCAGATGTTTTTGGAAATAAGAAATATGTAAAAAGTATACGAGAAGCATATCGTAATCATCAAAAAGATTCACTTGAAACTAATTTAGCTAAATTTAAAGAAGCTGGAGGAGACCCAAAAGAGTTTGAAGCACCAGAAAACCCATTAGATGAAACCTTCAATGAACTGCAAAAACGCTTTAATCAGAAGGTTACTGATGAAAACAAACGTAAAGAAAGAGAATTACAAGAAAATTTGAATGCTCGATTAGATTTAATAGCTGAAGTAAAAGCTATTGCTGATTCAGGCACTGGTGCTGAAGGTTTGGCTCAAATACATGAATTACAATCTAAATGGCGTACATTAGGAATTGTCCCAGCAGCTGATACCGATACTACGTGGAAAAATTTTAATCACCACATCAATAGGTACTTTGATGGCATTAAATATTTGAAGGAGTTACGTGAACTTGATTTCAAAAGAAATTTAGAATTAAAAACTGCATTATGTGAGCGTGCAGAAAAATTTATTATTGAACCATCAATTAAAACTGCTATTGAAGGAATTAGAAACCTTTTAAGTGAGTGGAAAGAAATTGGGCAAACTACTCGTGAAACAAATGATATTATTTGGCAACGTTTTACTGCTGCAATGGATCATGTATATGCGCGACAAAAAGAATTTATTGACCAAAAGCGTGAAGAGTTTGATAAAAATTTAGCTGCAAAAAAGACCATTATTGAAAAAATGAAGCCTATTGCAGAATTTGAAACTGATAAAAATAATGAATGGAAAGATAAGAGTAATGAAGCTGAAGAATTGATGACGGAATGGAAACAAACAGGTTTTGCTTCTAAAGCTGATAACGATGCAATTTGGGAAGAATTTAAAGCCTTACGTGATAAGTTCTACTCTACTCGTGATGCTTTCTATGATAAAATACGTGCAACTTATTTACATAATCAAAAAGCTAAAACTGAATTATGTGAACAAGCTGAAAGGTTACAAGAAAGTACAAATTGGAAAGAAACTTCAAATAATATAAAAAAGCTTCAAGAAGAGTGGAAGAAAATTGGTGCGGTGCCTCAAAAGGTTTCTGAAAAATTATGGGCAAGATTTAGGGCTGCATGCGATAAGTTTTTCGATAATATGAAATTACATTTTGCTGAAGCTGATAAATTGAATGCCGAAAACTTAAATGCAAAAGAGGAATTGATAAGAAAAGTTGTAGCTTTTGAACTGTTAGAAGACAATAATGAAACTATTGAAGCATTGAAGGCGTTGCAAGCTGAATGGATTGGAATTGGACATGTTCCTATGA
>JBEIDK010000161.1:0-7202 GCA_040383485.1 Flavobacteriales bacterium | reverse complement strand
TTTTGAGGGATGACTAATTATCAGTCACAGATTGATTTTCAACACTACGAAGTAGCAAACTTCCTAAACCGAGGGAACAGTTATGGGTAATGTTTGCCAGAGGCAAACAGATAAGTGCCACACGGCAAATGAGCCGAGCGGTTGCGAGAATGTTCAACATAACTAAGTTGTAAACTGAACTGAACTGGTAATAAACTTAAAACTAAAAAACTAAGAACTAATAAACTTAAAACTAATAAACTTAAAACTAAGAACTTAAAACTAAGAACTAATTAACTAAAAAACTAAGAACTTAAAACTAAGAACTTAAAACTAAGAACGAAGAACTAATTTTCAACACTATGCTAATAACTATTTTATATGATTTTGTATTGTGTAAAAGAATTTTGTTTTATTTGCATCAATAAATAATAATATTAACCAAATTAAAAAGAAAATGTCAGACATTACTTCACGTGTAAAAGCTATCATTGTTGATAAGCTAGGGGTAGATGAAAAAGAAGTTACCCAAGAAGCTAGTTTCACGAATGATTTAGGTGCCGATTCATTAGACACCGTAGAGCTAATCATGGAATTTGAAAAAGAATTTAACATTGCTATTCCTGATGACCAGGCTGAAAACATTCAAACTGTGGGTCAGGCTGTTACTTACATCGAATCGAACGTTAAGTAATCTTTAAAAAGTTAATCCCCTATCTGTTTTGCAGCATAGGGGATTTTTTTATTTTTACCAATCAAACATTTTACCATGCAATTAAAAAGAGTTGTAGTTACAGGTTTAGGTGCGCTTACACCAATCGGGAACACTGTTACAGAATATTGGGACGCCCTCCTTAACGGTGTTTCAGGTGCCGATTTTATTACCAAGTTTGATGCTTCTAAGTTTAAAACCCGCTTTGCTTGTGAGGTAAAAAACTTTGAGGTTACCAATTTTATGGATAAGAAAGAGGCCCGTAAAATGGATTTATACACACAGTATGCAATGGTGGTTGCTGATGAAGCCGTTGCCGATGCAGGCATTACAGCCGAAAACCATAACTCTGACCGTGTTGGTGTTATTTGGGGTTCAGGCATTGGGGGGTTAATTACTTTCCAAAATGAATGTGAAGAATTTTTTAAAGGAGATGGTACTCCGCGTTTCAATCCTTTTTTTATACCTAAAATGATTGCCGATATTGCTTCAGGGCAAATAAGCATCAAGCATGGCTTTAGAGGACCGAACTTTACTTGTGTTTCTGCATGTGCATCATCAACAAATGCCATGATTGATTCATTTAATTATATACGATTAGGCAAGGCAGATATTATTGTTACTGGTGGTTCAGAGGCTGCTGTAAGCCAAGCCGGAATGGGCGGTTTCAATGCGCTTCAAGCATTAAGTACCCGTAATGATAGTCCACAAACAGCATCACGTCCGTTCGATTTAGACCGTGAAGGATTTGTGCTAGGCGAAGGTGGTGGTGCGATTATCCTTGAAGAATTAGAACATGCTTTGGCACGAGGAGCGAAAATATATTGCGAAATTGTTGGTGGTGGTATGAGTGCTGACGCTCACCACATTACTGCTCCTCACCCAGAAGGGTTAGGCGCTTTAAACGTAATGAAAAATGCCATCAGCGATGCTGAAATTGATTTACATGAAATAGATTATATCAATGTTCACGGTACCTCTACCCCACTTGGCGATGTAAGCGAAAGCAAAGCCATACTTGGTATTTTTGGTGAACAAGCATATAATTTAAATATTAGTTCAACCAAGTCAATGACAGGTCACCTCCTAGGTGCAGCTGGTGCAATTGAAGGTATTGCAGCAATACTTGCAGTTAAAAATGACATTGTACCTCCTACCATCAATCATTTTACCGATGACCCTGCCTTTGACCCTAAATTGAATTTTACCTTTAACAAAGCTCAAAAAAGAACCGTAAGAGCAGCATTAAGTAATACTTTTGGATTTGGTGGACACAATGCGAGTGTTATCATGAAAAAGTTTTCTGCTTAGTGCATGATAGCTGGCTTAAAAACATTTCTTAAACTATACTTTTCTTCGGATAAGGGGCTAATTGCCTCACTAAAAAACATTACAGGTTTTTACCCCCACAACTTGCGTTTGTATAGGGTAGCTCTCACCCACAAAACTGCCTCAGCCGAGATTAAACAAGGTGTTTATGATAGTAATGAACGCTTAGAGTTTTTAGGCGATGCCATACTAGGTGGCGTAATTGCAGAGTTTTTGTATAAAAAATTTCCCTATAAAGACGAGGGTTTTTTAACCAAAATGCGCTCACGAATTGTTAGCCGAGATAATTTGAATAAAATTTCTTTGAAGTTCGGACTAGGCGATATGGTTGATTATCACTTCCATCACAAACATACTGCAAAGTCAATGAATGGCGATGCATTAGAGGCCTTTATTGGTGCTATTTATTTAGACAGGGGGTATGAAGTTTGTAAAGAATTCATCATTCATAAAATCATCAAAAATCATATTGATTTAGATTCGTTAGAAACAACTGACAAAGACTTTAAGAGCCAACTGGTAGAATGGACTCAGGGACGTAAAAAGAAATTTGATTATAGGGTAATTGCAGAGCATGGAAAAGGTTTCGATAAATATTATGATGTGCAATTGTTTATTGATAACGAAGCCCTAACAACAGGAAAAGGTAAAAATAAAAAAACTGCCGAACAGGCCGCTGCCGAAGCGTTTTTCAATAGTTTGTCCGAAACCAATGAAGCTTAAGACTAGCTAAACATATTCCACTGCAAAACCTCATCTTCTATAATTTCTACTAGCGCTTTTTTTCCAATAAGTTCATTTAGCTTATTAGGTGCAATACCCGTTGCTGGCCTCTTCCAAGTTACATGTTCCTTGGTTACTTCCTCTCCTTTTGCAATTCTTTTTATGGCTACTAAACTCCTACGGGCATTTTTTCTTGCTACATCTTCATTATGCAATGCTGTTATTTTAAAGGTTCCTAACAACTTAAATAACTCATCTATAGAACCATTAAAATACTTCAAATCATTTTTATCCATTGCGTGATAGTGGTCGTTGCCAGGCAAGGTTTTATCGAATGTAAAATGTTTTTCAATAACTGCCGCACCTAAAATAATAGCCGTTTTACAAGTTTCCATTTTATTGGGTAATGTATGGTCAGAGTATCCGGGTATTACATCAGGAAAACGCTTCATTAAATCCCTAATCATCCCAAGGTTTGCATTTTCATTTGCTGTAGGGTAATTTAAAACGCAATGCATTAAACACAGTTTATTTCCGAACCTTTCAATGGTTTCTACCGCCTCTTGAATTTCCCATAAATAAGATGCACCCGTAGAGAGAATAATTGGTTTACCAAAACTGCACTGGTATTCAATAAATGGAGTATTGGTAATATCAGAAGATGATATTTTATATACCGACATTAAATCATTTAGAAACTTGGCACTCTCTATATCAAATGCAGTACTCATGAACTCAATACCAGCCTTGTCGCAATAAACTTTCAACTCTTCATACTCTTTCTTCCAAAAGGAATCGTATTTTTTAAATAGTTCAAATTGACTAAGGGTAGGTTCTTTTGTAATGTCCCAATAATACGGAGAATTTTTACTTGCTATGGTCTCAGCTTTATACGTTTGAAATTTTATAGCATGCGCTCCACCTTCGGCAGCCTCATCAATAAGTCGTTTTGCAAGCTCTATTTTGCCTTCGTGGTTTACACCAGCTTCGGCTATAATAAATGGCTTTATTAATATATTAGAATCGTAGCTATTTAAAAAATTTGTCAAGTTCATTTTCAATGATACTTAATAAAATTAAATACATCAAATTATAGTCTGCAATTTTATTCAAAAAAAATTTACAAACTCTTAAAAGTCAAACCCTTAATTTTTTGTTGAAAACTTATCTAAAATAAATCTCTGCTTAGCCGAGACAAATTGCATTTTTACATTCCAAACTTGGCATTCAATGCAATTTTCACATTTACACGTACACACCCAGTTTTCGCTATTAGATGGTGCTGCAAGCATATCATCATTATATAAAAAAGCAATAAAAAATAATATGCCAGCACTTGCCATTACTGACCATGGCAATATGTTTGGCGCATTTAAGTTTGTTGCCGAAGCTGGAAAATATAATACTCCCGAAAATCCCAATACCATTAAACCAATAGTTGGTTGCGAATTTTATGTGGTAGAAAATAGGCATAAAGTATCGTTTACAAAAGACAATAAAGACGTTAGAAGGCATCAACTCTTCTTAGCCAAAAATGCAATTGGCTACAAAAACTTAGTAAAAATGTGTTCGCTTGGCTACATTGAAGGCATGTATGGAAAATATCCTCGAATAGACAAGGAACTTATTTTAAAACACCACGAAGGCCTTATTGCAACTACATGTTGCTTGGGAGCGTCGGTACCACAAACCATTCTGAAAAAAGGAGAAGCGGAAGGGGAAATAGAATTTAAATGGTGGCTTGATTTATTTGGAGAAGATTATTACATAGAAATTCAAAGGCATAAAATACCAGAACAGAACAAGGTTAACGCTGTGCTTTTACGATGGGCCGAAAAATACAATGTAAAGGTTATTGCAAGTAATGATAGCCATTACACCGAAAGGGCTGACAGTAATGCGCATGATATATTGTTGTGCATAAATACTGGCGAAAAACAATCGACTCCAAAATTTAATGATGACGATGATGAGGCAGTGCGCAAAGGCACACGTTTCGGATTTTACAACGATGAGTTTTATTTTAAAACTACCGAAGAAATGTCTTTGCTATTTAACGATGTGCCGCAAAGCATTGACAACACCAATGAAATTGTAGGCAAGATTGAACCCCTGAAACTAAAGCAGGACATTATGCTTCCGCATTATCAAATTCCTGCTGGTTATGATTCGCAAGATGATTTTTTGAAACACATAACCTATGAAGGAGCTAAAAAAAGATATGTAGAAATTACCCAAGAAGTGCAAGAACGTTTGGACTTTGAGTTGTTCACGATTAAGACAATGGGGTTTGCAGGCTACTTTTTAATTGTGCAAGATTTTATTAATCACGGAAAAGAAATTGGCGTGTTCGTTGGCCCAGGAAGAGGCTCTGCAGCTGGTTCGGCTGTTGCTTATTGTATTGGGATTACAAATATTGACCCTATCAAATATAGTTTGCTTTTTGAGCGTTTCTTAAATCCCGACCGTAAATCAATGCCCGATATTGATACAGATTTTGATGACGTAGGCCGTCAAAAAGTAATTGATTATGTGGTTGAAAAATATGGCAAAAATCAGGTAGCACAAATTGTTACCTATGGCACTATGGCTGCTAAAAGTAGTATAAAGGATGTAGCACGCGTAATGGATTTACCGTTGGCAGAAAGTAACATGTTAGCAAAATTAGTTCCTGACAAACCAGGCACAAATTTAAACCGCGTTATCAATGCACCTTTAGAAGGAAAAGACAGTTTAAAAGAGAAGGAAGACTATCAACAAGAAGACATTGACAACATAAAAAAGTTACGAGAAATAGCTGCTGGAAATGATTTACAAGCAACTGTTATTCGCGAAGCATTAATATTAGAAGGCTCCGTAAGAGGCACTGGTATTCATGCAGCAGGTATTATTATTGCGCCAAGCGATTTGACAGACATTTTACCAATTTCAACATCAAAAGAATCTAACCTACTCATTACACAATATGAAGGTAAAATTATTGAGGATGCAGGTGTAATTAAAATGGACTTTTTAGGGTTGAAAACCTTAACCATATTAAGAGATGCCTTAGCACTCATCAAACAAAACCATGGTGTAGAAATAAATATTGATGATATTCCTCTTGACGATTTAAAAACATTTGAACTCTACCAACAAGGAAATACAAATGGTACTTTTCAGTTTGAAAGTGCTGGTATGCAGAAGCACTTGCGCGATTTAAAGCCGGATAAATTTGACGATTTAATTGCAATGAATGCCTTATATCGTCCTGGTCCAATTGCATACATACCTAACTACATTGCACGTAAAAACGGCAAAGAAGAAGTAGTTTACGATTTGCCCGAAATGAAAGAACAACTCGAAGCAACTTACGGAATTACAGTTTATCAAGAACAAGTAATGCTACTTAGTCAACAATTAGCAGGCTTCACAAAAGGAGATGCTGATGTGTTGAGGAAGGCAATGGGTAAAAAAGATAAGTATACCCTCGATAAAATGAAGAGTAAATTTATAGAAGGCGCCATAGCAAAAGGACTTGATGCAGCTAAACTAGAAAAGGTTTGGACTGACTGGGAAGCTTTTGCACAGTATGCTTTCAACAAAAGTCATAGCACTTGCTATGCAGTAGTTGCATTTCAAACGGGTTATTTAAAGGCACATTACCCCGGCGAATACATGTCGGCAGTACTAAATCACGCTGGTAGTATCGAGAAGGTAACCTTTTTTATGGATGAATGCAAAAGCATGGGAATACCAGTATTAGGTCCTGATGTGAATGAGAGTGCTATATTATTTAATGTAAACAAACAAGGGCAAATACGTTTTGGATTGGGAGCTGTAAAAGGAGTTGGAGATGTAGCTGCCGATGCAATAATTGCTGAAAGAAATGCTAATGGACCATACAAGAGTTTGTTCAACTTAACATCGCGTGTTTCATTAAGGGCTTGTAACAAACGCGCACTTGAAAGCCTCGCTTATGCTGGCGGATTTGACGCTTTTACCAATGTGCATCGTGCTCAATATTTTTATGTACCAATAGGCGAACAAAATAATTTAATAGAAAAATCAATCCGATATGGCCAAAGTTTACAAGATGGAAAAAATTCAGCTCAGGTAAATATGTTCGGCGAAGTAGAAGAGGTTTCATACCCAGAACCAGTAATTATTGCAAGCGAAGCTTGGGGACAAATTGAGCAACTTAAATACGAAAAGGAAGTAGTTGGGTTATACTTATCGGGGCATCCATTAGACATCTATAAATTTGAAATTGAAAATTTTTGCAATACTACCATCGAGGATTTGAAAAATCCAGAAATTCTAGTCAACAAAGAGCTTCATTTTGCAGGTATAATGAGTCAAGTGCAAATTAAAACGGCAAAAAACGGAAATCCATTTGTAACATTTATGCTAGAGGATTATGATAGTAGCATGCAGTTTACATTATTCAAAGATGATTTTTCTAAGCATAAAGATTGGA
>JBEIDK010000160.1:0-7251 GCA_040383485.1 Flavobacteriales bacterium | reverse complement strand
TGCTCCTTCGTTTAGTTGGCTTGTTGCGGTGATGATGCCGTTATGATTCTCAACAATTTTTTTTACAATGGCAAGCCCGATTCCGGTTCCGTTGATTTTTTGTTTTTCATGCAGACGCTGGAATACTTCAAAGATGCGATGTTTGTATTGCGGGTCAAAACCGATACCATTGTCTGTAATACTGATGTGGCAATATTCTTTTCCTAGAGTAAGTTTTGCATCATTTGCTTCGCTGATTGTGATGTTACTACTGCTTATTTTTATATGAGGCGGTATTTCAGGATTGGAAAATTTAAGTGCGTTGCCAATGATGTTATGCATGAGTTGGTGAAACTGAAAAGGAATAATATTTGCATCGCACATTTCACCTATTTCTATGGTAGCATTTTTCTCGTCAATGATTTCCTTAAATTCTGTTTTTACATCTTCAACTATAGTATCAAGATGTGCGACTTCAAATTTTCGTTCTGCGGTTTTGGTGCGTGAATAATTAAGCAAATCTGCAATGAGGGTTTGCATACGGTTGGCTGCATTGTTCATCTTCTCAAGATAATTTTTCCCCTTTTCAGAAAGGTTTTGTTGTTCATTAGTAATGATACGCGATGTAAAGTTTTGTATTTGCCGCAGTGGCTCTTGCAAATCGTGGCTTGAAATGTAGTTGAATGATTCAAGTTCTTTATTTGATTGTATCAGTTCCTCATTTTTTAGTTCAAGATTAAATTTAAGCTTGTCTGTTGTTTTTAGTTCCTGAATAATTTTTATATAGGCTGTCGTAAGAATTATAATTGAACCAATAATTAAAGTAAGGATAAGCAATGGATTAGCAGTTGTTGATTTATTTAATGCTGCCGAACGCACTTTTAGCAGCTTGTTTTCTTCGTTTAGCATTTTAGTGATTTGTTTGCTCACATTATCCATTAATGCTTTGCCGCTCAACCACTTTTGGGTAGTGATGGTTGAAGTTTCAGCATCTTTCAAAATTTTATTGAGATAATCTAATCTTTTAAAAACAAAAACTCGCAATTCGCTTGTATTTTGTTCTTGTAAGGGATTGTCTTTTGTGAGAGATGCGATTGTATCAAGTTGCAAATTAAGATTGGTATTGGCAGCAAAAAAAGGGAGAAGAAAAACACTATCCTTTGTAAGTAAATATCCTCGTTGGCTTGATTCTACTTGATTAAGAATGAAAAATGTTTTATCAAGTTCTAACTTTACGGCTTGTGTATGGTCAACTAATTCGGAGTCATCAATAAGATTTTTTATTCTGATGTATGACATGGAACAAAGCACGAGCAGAACAACTGCTGCTAAAAGAAAAATAATTTTAATTCGGGAATGTTGCTCCTTTGCAGCCATAATTTTTATCTAGTTCAGAAAATTACATCATCAAAAGAAATTTGCTTCTTGATGTTTTGGTTGTTTGTTTCCACAAGTCAAGCTTTAAAACCGTTTCAATTACTTTTTTTAAAGCCTTATGTGAACTGGGTTTGCAGATGTAATGGTTTGCACCCTGATTGTAAGTTTTATCCACTGTCTCAATATTTTCAGAAGTTGAAAATATAACAATAGGAATTGCTTTAAATCTGGGGTTATGCCTTATTTCGTCCAAACATTCGAAGCCATTTTTACGAGGCATGTTCAAGTCAAGAAAAATAACATGAGGGGGTGGTGGCTCGGTTACAGTTTCATCCAATGTGGTCATTAACTCAACACCATTATTCATAATTGTAAGTTGTGCTTCAACGCTCAATTCGTCGAGTGCTTCTTTAAAGAATAAGCAGTCATCAGCATCATCATCAGCAAGGAATATATTTTTCATTTGTGAAATTATTTCACAGAGGTAGGTATTATTTTATTGGTTATCTGTTTTAGTTTGCAGCAATGGTTATTCAGAGCAGATTATCAGCTTTGATTATGCGTTTAGGATATATTTTAATCCAGTGTTTTCTTTAGCCAAAGAAATTGCAAGCGACACAACATGTTTCAAGTGTGCATGATTATTGGGTTTGCGAATAAAAATACTTGCTCCTAACTTAAATAAACTATTTATCATTCCCAGTTCATAATTCTTATCCTTAGTAAAAGAAGTTGAAAGTATAACTATTGAAAGATTTTTAAATTTTTCGTTTTCATTTATCTCACATAAGCACTCAAACCCGTTTTTGCGCGGCATACTAAGGTCTAAAAAAAGAATATCAGGAAGTTGTTCTGCATTTTCAGAAAGGTAATTTATTAGTTGTTCACCATCCTTCACAATGTTCAGAATAAATGATTCGTTTAATTCCTTGAATATATCTTCAAAAAAAGTATGGTCGTCTATATCGTCTTCTGCAAGCAAGATGTTCAGTTGTTTTAATTCCATTGCTTTTTTTTATTATTGATTCATTAATTTGGTTGTAAACATAACTCAATTATTGGTAATGGGATTGTTTTGGATTTTCATGCAAATGGAGACACGGTATTTAATTAAATACAATTCATGCCTGTGGCGATTCAGTTTATTGAAATTGATAATAAATTTATGAATTCCAACTTATTCTATTGTTGTTGCTGCAACCACCGCATTTTGATTTGGCTCAATAGTTCCATCCTGCATTTCTGCGTAAGCATGAGTAAACTCAGCACCATAAAAAACAATGATAGAGGAATATGAAACCCACAATAAAATTAGAATAAGTGAGCCTGCTGCACCATAACCTGAGCCTGGGTTAGCAGTCCCGAAATAATATCCCAAAACCAATTTGCCTATTTCAAAAAGGAATGCTGTGACCATTGAACCTACCCAAACATGCTTCCACTTTATTTTTGCATCTGGCAAAAATTTAAACATCATGGCAAATAAAGTAGCTAGTATAAACAACGAAATAAGAGAGTTTGCAATTTGAATAAATATTAATAATGATTCAGAAAAATGACTGGTAAGCCATACTCCAAATGCTGCCAAAGCAGCAGAAATAACTAGCGATACAATTAAAATAAATGAGATAGAAAGAATGAGTCCGAAGGAAAATAAACGTGCTTTTAAAAGTGCGAGAATTCCAGATTTTGCAATATCTGGTTCTACATTCCAGATTGCATTAAGCGATTTTTGTAATTGTACAAATACCCCCGTTGCACCTAAAAGAATAGTAAAAATTCCTATAACTGATGCCCATAATGAATTTTTTGATTGACTCGCAGTGGCAATAATACTCTGAATTTGTTGCGCTGTATCTATGCCCATGGTTGAAGATATTTCAGATGTTAATTTGCCATTTACAGCATCTTGGCCATAAAAATATCCTGCAATGCTAACAATTACAACTAGTACACCTGGTAGTGAAAATATAGCATAATATGCAATTACTGCACTCTCTTTAAAAGGATCTTTTGCCCACCAAGAGGAGGATGAAGTTTTTAGAAGTGTGAAAATATTTTTAAAATGTACTTTCATTTTAGGTAACAGTAATTTTATTGAAATAGGCACGTAACTCTAAAAGCAGCCACTTCTTGTATATATTTTATGATACTTATGCTGCAATGACAAACGCAATAGATAAAAAAACATACCAAACACTCATCATAATCAATTGCACTGCCCAAGCAATACCCAAATTACAGTAAATACAACAAAAGTACCAACACAGCCACCACCCAATTTGCTTGCACCATAGCCAGCCAATAATCCTTTAAAAATGTTATTCATTTTGTTAGTTTTTATTTTTTAGAAAATCGATTAATTAATGTTTGTCCTAAATTTTTAATGCCATCTGATTGTCTAGCGACTATATTGGCAATAATTACACTTAGTTTTAATAATTCCATTGTTGTGCTGGTATATTTTTCAGCCCTTTCTATTGGTGACGCTATGGGTGTTTCTGTATCAGTCATATTAATTTATTTATGATGAATTACAAAAAATAAAACCATAAATCTCTCCATTATATTAATCACATATATTAAACTTTTTATTCAAAAATTTACAAAGAGAGAAAAGTGGTGTTACTTTTTTTCAATTTTATACTACTGCGTTTTTAACATCTACAGCTCCATTTTTTGCTGCAGATTTAACATCTTCATATTTCGATTTTCCTTTTTCAACCATCATTTCTGCTTCATTTTTTGTTGCTTCAAATTTTCCAGTTATTGAGTCTAGCAATTCATCCATTTTGCTTTTAAGGTCATCCATATAATCATCACCTTTTGCCATTATTTTTTTTCGCGTATTTATACCTTTATCAGGTGCTAATAAAATACCCAATACTGCTCCTGCGGCCACGCCTGCAATTAATCCTAATACTACTTTTCCAGTGCTCATAATGTTGTTTTTTTTTATATTTATAATTAATTTAACTGTTGAATTTACGCTAGTGTTTACTTATTTATTTTTACCCAATTTCATAAAAATGAAAACTATAACTACCAATATTGCAAGTACCGCAAATATGCCCACACCCTTGCCAGTTTTAAATATTGAAGCAACTGCTTCGCATGAACTTAGCGGCGTTGTAATTACAATTAATACAAGTGTTTTAATAATGTTTGATTTATTCATCTTATAATTATTAGATAATATTCTCTTCTTTCTTAAAGCATAATCACTTAATACTTTCTAATATTAAGTGTTTCATAAATTTTAAAATTTAGATTCCATTTAGACATCTATAGTCATCAAATGCCTTTTGTTTTATCTGCTTCAATGTCAATACCAGTTGTATCAGGGTTTTGTTCTCTCTTATTTTTATCAAACCTCACAATTCGTTTGCGTTTTTCTGTTCGCAAAGGTTGTGTGCTATCGGCTCCATTGTCGCTTCCTGTTTTGTCGGCATCATTGTCATGGCTTGTAGGGTCAGGTGTTTTTGAGTGCTTAGAATTATTTGATTGCATATTTTATTAATTACGTTTAGTTAATGGATTATTTACGCAACAAATGTGAAGACTATCTTCTTGTATTAATTACACAACATTTTAAATAAAATACATAATTCACACCTTTTACAATTAATGAATTCAATCATGGAAAAAATGTCTGTTCTAAAACTTTTGTGTAAATAACGTAGTGTATTATGTAGCTGAAATAGCAAGCCAAACAGAAGCCAAACTCATCATACTTAAAGCCTACCAAATTGTCATTTCATCAAGACATGATGCTGTATTTCTATCAATAAAATAAGGAATATAAGCAAGGTTAAGAAAGTTGAGTTTACTTTCTTGCCTTCTTTTTTTTATTTGAATTGATAAAAATTTAAATCTTTACATTGTCCACAAAATACCCCTAAAAACTTTGTCATTTTGGGCCAAACCGAGGTGCGAAACAGCATCATTACCTTAGTTGTTATTTGTTGACAACCTTAATTGTGGACTCTTTTAGAATTAGGCTTTGCCAACTAAACCTACCACAGAAAATACAGTAAAAAATTTATACAACTTCTAAGCCCTTAATATCAAAAAAATATCCTCTAAGTGAAAGATAAAACGAATAAATTGAGCACAAAAAAAGAAGCCAGACAAACTATTAAGCTAATTAAAATGTTAGCAAATAAGCAGAATAAACAGCATTTAAAAACATAACTACCTTGAAGCGATAATGAACGACAGCTCCTCACTTTTTATTTTTTTCATAACAATGACAAAGCCATGTAAATTTTTCTAACCGGCTCAAGAATAACAAAATCATTCAAACGATGGAAATACGAAAAATATAATCTCCATCAACAGTTAATCCCAGATTACGCGTTATAGGTTCGTCATGAATCGCCATAGCTAAATAAAATATGAACTTTAACGAATAAATCATATTGAATATATGACGCATGAGAAAAAGTTGTTTACTTCATATTTTGAAGGGGTTTTGCGTTGTAATAGAATTTCTAATGCGTAATCTGTGTTAATTCTCAAAACTTTCCATCAGTAAAGCCTGAAAATAAAAAAGGACAATTCAAACTAATTTTTGAGTTGTCCTAATTTGTGACCATGTAGGGATTCGAACCCCAAACCTTCTCATCCGTAGTGAGATGCTCTATCCAATTGAGCTACATAGCCATTTTTTTGAGGGTGCAAATGTAGAATAATAATTTGTACTTCAAAAAATATATTTGCTTGTTGATTTAGTTTGCAAATTTATAGCAACTCTTAAATACATGAAGAAATTAAATAATAACTTTAATATATTAGCCCAAAATTACAAATCAAAAGTGAGCATTTCCATACAAAATATTGTAAAAAAATACGGTAGTCAGGCAGCACTTGATGATATTTCATTTGATGTAAAAAAAGGAGAAATTCTCGGTTTTCTTGGTCCAAATGGTGCAGGAAAATCTACTATGATGAAAATTATTTGTTGTTACCTCCCTCCTACTTCTGGCAAAGTAAACGTTTGCGGGTTTGATGCAGAATTGCAAAGTATTGAGGTGCGTAAAAACATAGGTTACTTGCCAGAAAATAACCCACTTTATTATGACATGTATGTGAAAGAATATTTAGAATTTATTTTAGGTATTCGAAGCTGGAAAGGTGACAAGAATAAAAGAATAGCAGAAATGATTGATATGGTTGGACTGCAAGTAGAACAAAATAAAAAAATTGGCGCATTAAGTAAAGGTTATAAACAAAGGGTTGGATTAGCACAAGCCATTATTCACAATCCTAAAGTTTTAATTTTAGATGAACCAACAACTGGCTTAGACCCAAATCAACTAACTGAAATTAGAAATCTAATAAAAGAACTTGGCAAGGAGAAAACTGTTATGTTTAGTACTCATATTATGCAAGAAGTTGAGGCTATTTGTAATAGAGTTATAATTATTAACAAAGGAAATTTAGTTGCAGATAACGACGCTAAAAATATTCAACTAATCAATAAAGTAAAACAATTTATTAAAGTAGAGTTTAATCAAAAAGTTGATATTAATCTTTTAAAAGAAATAGCATTGGTTAGTAAGGTCATTCATGAAAGTTCAAATACCTATATTTTTGAAACAAACTCCAACAGCGAAGCCAGAACTGAAATAGCTAAGTTTGCAGCGGCAAATACTATTCTTATTTTACAAATGCAGTTACAAGAGAATAATCTTGAAAATATTTTTAAAGAACTAACTCAAAACATAAATTAATGATAAATAAATTACTCCTAATAGTTATTACCATATTGGCATTCTCTAACCTTAGTTTTTCGCAAGTTTATAGCGGTCCAGAAAGTGTTGAATGGTACTCTTTAAATAGTAGATATCTAATATCTAACACCACAACAAAAACTATTATTTCGCGGTCATC
>JBEIDK010000159.1:0-7256 GCA_040383485.1 Flavobacteriales bacterium | reverse complement strand
TTCGTCGTTAATAATTGCTTTAGTAAAGTAATAAGAAGTATTATGATAAAAAAAACCACCATATTAATTGCCTTCATAGGTGCCATGTTTCAGGTTGACATGTTTGCACAGCAAGACCCGCAATATTCACAGTATATGTTTAATACCCTAGTGTTAAATCCGGCATATGCAGGCAGCAGAAATGTTGTTAGTTTAACAGGTTTAGGCCGCATGCAATGGGTTGGCATTGAAGGTGCTCCTCGTACTCAAAATGTAACTGTTGATGCCCCAATAATGAATCAGAAAATGGGAATTGGGCTTTCGTTTTCAAATGATAGAATTGGCTTTGAAAAACGCACTTCTATTTTAGTTCCGTTTAGTTATAGACTTATGCTAAAAAAAGGTGTTTTAAGTTTTGGTATTCAAGCAGGAGCCATTAATTATAAAAGCGATAATACATCTATAAAATTGCATGAATCGATACTAGTTCCCGATGCTGCTTTTGCAAATAATGTAAGTGGCTGGAAGCCTAACGTAGGAGCAGGGATTTATTACACCGAAGATAAATTTTACATAGGTGCATCATTACCTAAATTATTAAACTATAGTTACTCAGGCTCGGGTAAAGATGGTGAAGGAATGAGAAATCATGCCTTTTTAATGGCAGGTGCTCTTTTTAATATTACTGATGGTATTAAACTAAAACCATCAACTGTAATTAAATATGTAAAAGGCTCTCCAATACAAGCCGATATCAATGCTAATTTATGGTTCAATAATAAATTTGCTGTTGGACTTAGCTATAGAACTAACGATTGTATATTAGCCATGTTTGAAATGCAGTTGAATGACCAATTAAGGTTAGGCTATGCATTCGATTATACACTTACAAGTTTAAATAAGGCAAAAGGGTTTGCTTACTCGCACGAGCTAATGTTAAGGTACGAGTTTGGATTTAATAGTAAGAAGATTGTTACACCACGTTATTTCTAATATTTACAAGGAATTAATGCAACAAAGAGAATTTATGACAAGAAATATTTACAATATGAAAAGGTTTATTTTGGTTATTTTCATCAGCATTATTGCTCAATTTAGTGCATATGCTCAAAAAACAAAAGACCTTGCCGATAAGGAATTTTTAAATGCTCATTATGCCAATGCAGCAATGTACTACAATCAAGTACTAGCTAAGGATGCCTCTAATAATGAAGTGATGGCCAATTTAGCCGAATGCTACACAAAATTAAATATGAATGTTTCGGCAGAGAAGCTTTACGAGAAATTATGCTCAAATGAAAACTCTTCAGGTAAATTGTTATTGGCTTATGCGCAGGTACTTACCAAAAATAAAAAGTATGCCGATGCTAAAAAGTATTATGAAAAATATAATGATGTAAACTCTGCAGACTCAAGAGGTGCAAGCTTTTCAAAAGCATTATCAAATACACAAGAATTTAAAAAAGACTCTAGTAATTTTAAAGTTGGTATTACTTCTATAAACTCTAATCAAAGTGATTTTTCGCCTAGTTACTACCAAAAGGGATTGTTGTTTGTAAGTGGAAGAGAAAAACCAAAGATGCTTAAACGAGTTTTTAGTCATGACAATACTGGATATTTAAATTTATACGAAGCCAATGATACTTCATTAATAAAATCAGAAGTATTAGAAGATAATGGTAAGGTAAAACAAACATACAATCCTAAGATTGAAAAGGTAAATGACAATCATACTCCAACCACTTCAAACGATTCGAAAACGCTTGGTTATTATGGTGGTACTTACCTTGATTCTATGGCATTTATTGCAAGTATTTCTTCAACTGAAGTAACCAAGCTAAAATCATTAAATACCAAATATCATGAAGGGCCGGTTGCCTTTAGTCCTAAGCAAGACACTATTTATTTTACCCGTGATAATGTCATTAAAGGAAAAGCTAAGAAAAGTGCAGATGGCACTATTAAACTAAGTATTTTTTCAGCAACACAAAAAGATGGTAAGTGGGCCAATGAGTCTTCATTCGAACACAACTCAAAAGAGTATTCTAATGGCAGTCCTGCTATAACACCCGATGGCAAAACAATGTATTTTGCAAGTGATATGCCAGGCGGACTTGGTGGTTCGGATATTTATATGTCAAAAAAATCGGGGTATACTTGGAGCAAACCAGTAAACCTAGGTAAAAATGTAAATAGTGAAGGCACTGAGAATTTCCCCTTTGTAGATAAAGAAGGCAACCTATTTTTTGCTTCAAATGGCAAAGCTGGTTTGGGTGGCTTGGATATTTTTTATACACAAATTAATGAAAATCATGATGCTGAGGTTCGTAATTTAGGAGCACCAGTAAATAGTAACTACGATGACTTTGGGCTCATTTTTAATAACGACCAAAAGAAAGGGTATTTTAGTAGTAATAGAAAAAGAGGGTTAAATGATGATGATATTTATGCATTTAATTATACCTCAAAAGGTGTAATAGTATTAAATGGTAAGATATTAGCCGAGGAAGATAAAAATCCTCTTGACAGCACTGCAATTGTTGTTAAAGGTGGTGATGTTGACATGACGCAAACATCTTTAGCCGATGGTAGTTTTTCATTAAAATTGGAAAAAGAAAAAGACTATACCATTAATTACAAAAGAAATGGTTTTGACGAAAAAAGTATTTCTTACTCTACAAAAGGGAAGAAAATTCCTACATTCGGAAACCTTGTTTTAGATACTATTGTTTATTCTCCAAAAACAAAAATTGACTCTGCTCAACTTAAGAAAATTAAATGTGATGAGTATCGTCGTGTATTCTATTTAGATAATATTTATTTCGATTTAGGTAAATCTTTAATTAAGAGTAATGCCAAACCAATTTTAGACAGCGCAATAAAAATGCTTAAGAATAATCCTGATGTAAATCTAATTTTATCGGGCCATAACAATACTATTAAAAATAATAAATATAGTGAAGCACTTGCTAAAAGCAGAGCATTAGCGGCTTATACTTATCTTATAAAAAATGGAATTGATAAATCACGACTCAATACCGAACATCATACAAGCACTGTTTTGTTGAGTACTTGTGGTACTGGTAAAAAATGTCCAGAATCAGAAAAGCAAAAAGACAGAAGGGTTGAATTTATGGTAGTTAAAAGCGGAATTAATATAACGTTAGATTGTAACCTATTACCGTTTACACCGGCTCCTCTTAATCCTGATGAAGCTAAAATTGCTAATGACATTGAAAATATTTACTATAATACAAACCAATCTACAATTAGGGAGGATGCCAAGCAACCACTTATAAATTTAGTACAAATAATGAAGCAGACCCCAGCTCTTAACGTGTTAATTTCTGGACATGCTGATAGTCGTGGTAGTAGTGCTGGCAATCAGAATTTATCGGTAAAACGAGCAAAAGCTGCAATGGCATTCTTGATAAAAAATGGCATTGAAAAAAGCCGCATACAAGTAGAAGGTTTTGGAGAAGACAAATTAGTAAATAAATGTATTGATGGTGTAGAATGCTCTCCTGCTGAGCACCAAAAGAATAGGAGGGCGGAGTTTTACTTTAGAAAGTAAAATTTATTTTTAATACTAAACGTGGTGATACTTTTCACCACGAATGATTGTACAAGCCCTATATAGCTGTTCCGTAAAAAACAAACGAACCATCTGATGAGAAAATGTCATTTGTGATAATGATATTTTCTCATTAGCTCTTTCATACATCTTTGCACCGAAACCAAAGGGGCCTCCAATAACAAAAACAATATGTTTTAGACCTTTATTAAAATTTAATTGTAGTTGCGCTGCGAACTTTTCAGATGTAAATTCTTTTCCTTTTTCATCAAGCAATATAACATAATCATTATGCTTAATTTTTTGCATTAATACTTCAGCTTCCTTGTCCTTTTGTAATTCGAATGAAATATTCTTAATGTTTTTAAGCGCTGGAATCTCAATATATTCAAAACTGTAGTAGCGATTTACTTTTTCAATATAGCTTTTAATGCCATGCTTTAAATACTCTTCGTCAGTATTTGAAATTACTATGCAAGAAATTTTCATATTGTTGAGATTGTATAATTAAATTAAATGGAAACATAAGTAATGAAATTTTAAATAATAAAAAAAGTTCGGTTCCGAATTTTGGGAGGATGTTTTTTAACTTAAAAAAGTAATTGTCAAGTTTTATAGCTGCTTTAGAAGTTTAAACTTAATGTAAAAGGATAAAAACTGGAATGAATCTAATGTTACTTTTTTACTTCAGAATGTAGCTGGGAAGCTGGGAATCCAAGCCATGTTTGCCGCGGCGGATAATAATTCACAACATATATGAACAAAAAAAGCGCAACAGATTGCGCTTAACTTTTCTTTTCGTAGCGGAGACGGGAATCGAACCCGTGACCTTAGGGTTATGAATCCTACGCTCTAACCATCTGAGCTACCCCGCCATTTTTGGAGGGCGCAAATGTAGTATTAAATGTAAATAATCAAAAAGATATTTGAGATTCATTTCTAATGGTTTGGAAAATGGCTGTTTTATTGATGATTAAGAAGTTGTACAGGTATTGTATGTGGTAATTTGTAAATCTTCAAACCAATAATTATTACCAAAAAACACATTGATAAGTGCAATTTATAACACTTATTAATACAATTAAAGAAATAGTTTGTATATTTGCATTAAATAGAGCAAGGAAATGCACTTTAAAGAAATTGTAGAAATTATAAAGGAACGAAGGGATTCACTTAATGTAACGCAAGAAACTTTAGCTGAAATTTCTGGTGTGGCTTTAAGGACATTAAAACAATTTGAAAGTGGGAAAGGTAATCCTACGTTAACCACCTTAAAAAAAATAACTGATACCTTAGGATTAGAAATTAGTGTAAACATAAAAAGTGGAATTAACATCAAATGAGAAAGGCGAAAATATTATTCAAAGATGAGGAAGCCGGTTTATTAATGCAGCTTGATGATGGAACATTCACATTTCAATATAATTCATCTTGGATGGTCAACGAAAGTAAACCTTGCATAAGTCTTACTTTACCCAAAACGAATCAAGTATATCAATCCAAATTTCTATTTCCTTTTTTTTATAACATGCTTCCAGAAGGCTCAAACAAACAAGTGGCTTGTAGGTTCAACAGAATAGACGAAAATGATTATTTTGGATTATTGATGACAACTGCAAAAAACGATAGCATAGGTGCTGTTAGGGTAGTTAAAAAAGAAGATTTATGAGTTCATTAGAAATTAAATACTGCCCAGGCACATTGGCTGAAGGTTTTGACACTTATAGTAGAACTTGTTTAAATAGAGTTTTTCAAGGCAAGAAAGTACACCATGTTTTGCCTTACGATTCACCAACATCTAATCCAGAAACAGAAGAATTATTTTATGAGAATCGTAAAAGAATTTCTATTTCAGGGGTACAAGAGAAATTCTCTGTACTGCTTGAGAAGAACAAATTGCGACTTGCTAATGAAATGGAACGTGGAACTTATATTTTAAAACCAATACCAGGAACTGGTAAAAAGTCGGACCAAATGCCAGCTAATGAACATTTAACAATGCAAATTGCTCGGCAGATTTATGGAATTGAAACCGCTGAGAATGCACTGATATTTTTTAAAAATGGCACTCCAGCATACATTACAAAACGTTTTGATGTAAAGGAAGATGGAACTAAACTAGCGCAAGACGATTTTGCATCGTTAGCCGGAAGGACGCCACAAACGCACGGAGAGCACTATAAATATTTAGGAAACTATTTAGAGCTGTTCCAGTTAATGGAAGAACATTTACCTACTTACAAATTAGAGGCTCCTAAATTGTTAAAGTTGCTACTATTTAATTATTTGTTTTCTAATGGCGATGCCCATTTAAAAAACTTTTCATTATTAGAAACTTCAATGGGAGATTACCGATTAAGTCCAGCTTATGACATGTTAAATAGTCGTATTCACCTTGAGGATAAAGATTTTGCACTTGATGATGGTTTATTACCAAGAAAATTAGCTCAAGGAAAAATTAAATATCAGTTTGCTGTACTTGCTAAAAATACTGGTATCAATGAAAAGATTTTTGATACTATTATGGCATTAATGTTATCAAGAGTTGAATCAGTTGAAAAAATGATTCACGCGTCTTTTCTAAACGAAACCACAAAAAGGAATTATTGGCAATTGTATAAGGGAAGATTAAAACAATTAATGAAAGAATAAGAATAGGTAATTCTTGACACTATAAATTTAATTAAGGTAAACGTTCCATATTCCGATTCCTTACTCCAATTTTTTATTTTTAATGTACTATGCTTATGTTATAAAATTAAAAAATCCAACATGAATTTTATATTCATATTGGATTTAAATCAATTAATTTAATTTTATGTTGGTTAACTAAGATAAATTAATTTTTATTTTACTGATAAATTTAAATTTTAGAAATATGGTTGAATAGCTAATTCGAGAAAAGTTTGAAATTTTTTCTCATTTCATTCTGAATTGGCATTTTGGATATGTAATGGTAAAAAAGGGCATATTATGTAAAATTTGTAATTATTAGGAAGTTAAAAATAAAGCGGATGAAATTATATCATATCTTTTAGAATACTTACCAGAAAACTTTAAGCCAACAATTCAATTAATTAAAGATAATTTACAATCTGACTTATATAAAACTTCATTTCAACAACTGAAGTATTTTATTAGATGTTGTTGTAACAACTCTGATGAGAATTACCATTACCGTTCTGTATATTGTAAATTAGTAACGACCTTAATAACTGGGATAACCGAGAAGAAATTTACAGAAACTAATGATTATACATCAGGTAATTTCTACGCCTCGTATTCCTACCAAAGACTGTATGGCGACTTATCCGAAATCGTGATAGTTGCCACTGTTTTTAGTATGCTTTTTAATAAGAAAGTAAAAAAAGAAGACATCTATATATTTGTAAATGTGTTGTATAAGTATATTGTTATAATGGTTAATTTTATTGATAAGAGGAAACTCTTGAGAATTATTCTTTCATAAATTATATTTCATAGCGTTATGAATAAAATGTTGCACAAATTTGGGTTTAATTCAAAATTAAGCACTAAGTCTGGAGTATATTCCAAACTAAATGAGGCTGTCTCAAAAGGGGCAGCCTTTTTATTATTTATTGTTGAAAAGAAAACTAATAAATTTTGAGTGAATTGCTTTTAGGATTATAGAATAGTTTTGATTTTTGCTTAATGATAAAAGGCAAAGTAGTATTCAAACCAT
>JBEIDK010000158.1:0-7263 GCA_040383485.1 Flavobacteriales bacterium | reverse complement strand
GGTGGAATTCAATTTAATTATAAATGATACTAAAATATTTGACTCGAATTTGTTGCTATGCTTCTAAAGAAGTGCCTATGAAAAGATTATCTCTTTTGTTAGGACTTACTTTAATCCTTGGAAATTTACTAAATGCCCTTGCTGCGTTTTGTTTAATTTACTTCCGAATTGTGATAAGCAAAATAACATTTGTATTGTTTTTACTTATGATAAATTTTGTACTTTATCTGCTACTTAGGTGGTGGTTGAGTGATGGTTTATTTAATCAAATTCTTGAGGAAAGAAAGGCTATTTCAAATAAACAAAATTTACGATACCAATTTCTATTATTACTGTTAATCGTAGTCGCTATTATTGCTATTTTAGCAGGAGTGGTTTTAGGATTTGAATTAAGATAAAAAGTTAGCTTTGTTTTCTTGATAGATGATTTCTTAAAGAAGAAAAACAAAATACCAATTAACTTCTTAAGGAAGTAGAGTGTTCCTTAAAGAAGAAAAACAAAATTCCAATTAACCCCGTAGGGATGAAATGTTGGTAGCGGCGTATGTCAATGCGTCGTAAATGGTGAGAAGATACGAAGAGAAGAAGGGCTAATTTTTTTTAGTTTTCAAATAATTTGAACAAGTAAAAGTTCCTTGAATTAATCCCCCACTGGTACGGATTTTTAATCCGTACCATCTAAAAGTGGATTTGTAATCCACAAAACATATACTATTTTAGCATAATGGGTGGTGATAAATACAGAATCTCGGCTGAGCCGAGACCAAAACGACAATTATTTTTTGACGATAACAGTTGTAGATTGGGTTGATTTATTTACTAGGAAAGAATATGCAATTATATTAGTTGAATCTTTGAATTACTGCATTACTAACAAAGGGTTGGAAGTTTTTTCATATGTCATTATGAGCAGTCATATCCATATTATTTGTCGTGTAAACGAACCAAATACGATGAGTGGTTTTTTACGCGACTTTAAAAAATTCACATCAAAAGCACTTGCAGAAAAGATAATAGAAATAGGCGAAAGCCGCAGAGAATGGTTGTTAAACAAATTTGAGTTTGAAGGCAAGAAATCAGGCAAAATAAAGGACTATAAAATTTGGACAGTTGACAATCATGCTATAGAAATATTTGGATATATTAGCATTGAAGAAAAAGTAAATTACATACACCAAAATCCTATAAAAGCAATGATAGTTTACAGTGCCGAACAATATGTTTTTAGTAGTGCAATTGATTATGCTGATGGTATTGGATTAGTGAGAATAACAAAATATTAAATGTTTAAATGGAAGTGTGTTATTCGCATTACAAATGCGAGTTTAGAAGGAACGGATTACAAATCCGTTCCAGTGAGGGGTGATTGGCAAAATCATCATACTGCAGATGTTTTGATTGGACTAGCTAGCACTTATGGCTTAGCTCTACTAGGACCTGCTGGTTGGGCTATTGGAGCAGGTTATTTTCTACTTGATTATGGAATAAACGCTTACTCAGGTAAGTCAATTACAGAAATTTTATTTGACCCAAGATAACTTTAATATGTATAATTTTATTTTCTTATTTCATTATTTATTCTTTAAAAAGTTTAAGATTGATATTTATCGGAGTATGGCAGCATCTTTTGTTGCGATAACAATATTTTTCCAATTTTTTATGGTTTGGAATAGCCTCAAATATTTTACGGGTATAGATATTTTACCTATTAAACCTTTTAGTCAGAATTATTTTACTAACAAGTTATATTTATTGCCAATTGCCATTGTTTATGATTATTTATTTGTTTTGTACTATACACATAAACGGGCAATGGCTATAGTAAATAAATATCCCAAAGATTATAAAGTGTTAACGCTCAAAAATGTTTTATTGGTGTTGCTTATAATGATTGTACCCTTATTTATAGGTATACAGTTTTTACAACATAGCCATTAATTCGAGCCAGCTGCCCCAAAACTCTAGAGTCAGCTGCCGCAAAACTCTAGGTTGGTTGTTAAATGGTATGTTCTGTGATATCGTAACAGAATGGCAACGAATAGAAAAAAGTCAAAAGTTTTTCCTTGGCTGAGCCGAGACAAGTTATTTCGAAATTATTTGAACAAGTAAAATAGTATAAGTTGTAGATGGTTTAATATAATGTAGAAATAGAAAAAAATTATAAACAAACATAGTATGCCTTTTTTAATAGCCATTAGCTATTTACTGAATTATAAACTCTTCATGTAATTCAGGAATTTCCACCTCAAAAAATCCTTTCTTTAAGAGCTTACTTTTAAACACCTGCTGCACATCAGGCTCGCCATGCACCAAAAATAATTTATCAATTAGTTTTGGATCTTGGCAAGCTATAAATTGGCACAAGTCTTCATAATCGCCATGTGCACTCATACTACGTATGCTTTTTATTTCGGCTTTTACTTGGTATGGTTCGCCAAACATCGTCACTCTTTTTTCGTTGCGCATTAGTTTACCACCTAGCGAATTTGGCTCACAATAGCCAACCAATAAAATAGTATTCTTTGCATTAGAAATGGTATGTTTAATGTGGTGTTTCACCCTTCCTGCATCGGCCATGCCAGATGCCGAAATAATTACACATGGCTTTTCATCGTTATTTAATGCCCTTGAAGCTTCTGCATTTGCTATGTAAGTTAGGTTTTTAAAATCGAAGGGCTCATCATCTATTTTAAGATACTCTTGAAATTTTTTATTCAGTTTACCTTGATGTTGTTTCATTATTTGGGTTGCTTCTACTGAAAGAGGACTATCCACATAAAAGTCAATATTAGGCAGTTTTTTAGTAATTTCTAACCTGTTTAGGGCGTAAACCAACTCTTGAGTGCGACCAACACTAAACGAAGGAATGATTAGTTTCCCTTTTTTTCTAATACAGGTTTCTTGAATTATTTGTAATAATTTTTGATCCTTTACGGTAATGTCTTCATGTAAGCTACTGCCATATGTCGATTCCAAGATTAAATAATCCGCTTGCGGAAACTTTTCAGGCGCACACAACAATTCATCATTATACCTTCCTACATCACCACTAAATGTTATTTGTTTTTTCTTGCCTTTTTCCGTTATGGTTAAGTGTACAGCGGCACTTCCAATAATGTGTCCAACATCAGTAAACATAAACCCTACTCCTTCTTTAAGTTTTTGTACCTGATGGTAGTTCAAGCATGAAAACCGCTCTAAACAATTTTCTACATCTTCTTTTGTATATAGCTCTTTAATTGGAAGTTCGCCACGTGCCTTTCTTTTTTTATTATGGTAAAATACATCCTGTTCTTGAATATGGGCAGAGTCCATTAATAAAATTCTTGCTAAATCAAAGGTTGGTTCAGTGCAAAAAACCTTACCTCTATAGCCATCTTTTATTAATTTAGGTATAAGTCCGCAATGGTCAATGTGCGCATGAGAGAGAATTAAAAAATCAATAGTTGATGGCTCAAATCCCCAATGTCTATTTAATTCATCGGCCTCTTCAGGATTGCCTTGAAACATGCCACAATCAAGTAATATTTTTGTGCCATCATTTAATTCTAGTAAATGTTTACTTCCTGTTACTTGTTTGGCCGCGCCGTGAAAAGAAATTTTCATATTCAATATATTTAAACAAATGTGTAAATAATTTAGGTAAAACACCTAATATATTTAATGATTTATATCATCCCTATTTGCTAAAAAATGCAACAAATATTTGTAGTAAATAAAAAATTGGTATTATTGAATAAATAAATTCTATGTACGAAATTTTAAAAGAAATGGCCGAAATTCATGCACCATCTGGTAATGAAATAGGCATGACAAAATATATTCTAAACTATATTGAGCACAATAAAATAAACTGGACAACCATACCAAGAATACACTTTGGAGGCAATTTGCAAGACTCTATCGTTTTGATTTTTGGAGAACCCAAAACGGCTATTTTTGCACATATGGATAGCATTGGCTATACGGTTAGGTATGGCAATGAATTGGTAAAAATTGGAGGACCAAGAAGTATTGATGGCGCAAAGTTGGTTGGTACTGACAGCAAAGGCAAAATAGAATGCACATTTAGATATGATGAGCATGAAAATAAAATGTGGTATGAGTACGAGCGTGAAATTGATAGAGGCACTGAGCTTACTTTTAAATCAAATTTTCGGGAAGATGAAAACTATTTACAATGCAATTACTTAGACAATAGGCTAGGAGTATTGTGCGCATTAAAAGTAGCAGAACAAATTAAAGATGGAGCCATCTGTTTTACCTGTTATGAAGAGCATGGTGGCGGTGCTGCCGAATTTGTTGGAAGAGTACTCTATGAAAAATACCACATTAAACAAGCTATCATTTCTGATATTACTTGGGTTACTGAAGGCGTAAAACATGGTGAGGGCGTTGCTATTTCAATGCGTGATTCTGGCATTCCACGCAGGTCGTATGTTAACAGAGTTATAGAAATTGCCAAGCGCCGAAAAATTAAATTTCAATTAGAAGTTGAAGCCACGGGTGGTAGCGATGGCAACTCATTACAAAGAACCCCTTACCCTTTCGACTGGTGTTTTGTAGGTGCTCCTTCAGATTTTGTGCATACTCCAGATGAACGTGTTCATAAAAAAGATTTTGAAGAAATGATAAAGCTTCATACCGCCTTGATGTATGAGTTATAATTTAAGCCGATAAACGTGAAAAAGATAAGAAATCTTGTAATAATTATTTTCCTTCTTGGAACATTTATATATACCATATTATACCTGTATGGAAAATCAAAACCAGTATTAGTTGAGTATAATATCAACAAACCAATTATTACCAATATTATAAAAAAAACTGTTGCTACTGGTACTATAGTTCCGCGTAAAGAAGTGCTTATTAAATCAAATGTATCGGGTATAATTGAAAAAATATATGTGCAGGCCGGAACATTTATTAGCAAAGGCGATATTATTGCTCAAATAAAAATTATACCTGACGTTATAAATGTAAATGAAGCTGAAAGTCGCATTGAACGTGCCAAAATTAGTTTCGATAATGCCAAGCAAGACTTTGAACGTAATTCAAAGCTTTATAACCAAGAAGCCATTCCAAAAACGGAGTTAATATCCTCAGAACTTAACTTTAAAAATTCAAAACAAGAGCTAGAAACAGCCGAAAATAATTTGCAAATAATAAAAGAAGGCATCTCTAAAAAGTTAGGTTCAGTTACCAATACTATTATTCGTTCAACTATTTCGGGAACCATTTTAGATGTCTCCATAAAAGAAGGAAACAGTGTTATACAAAGTAATAACTTTAATGAAGGAACCACTATTGCAAGCATTGCAGACATGGGTCAATTGGTGTTTGAAGGTAAAGTTGACGAAAGCGAAGTAGGAAAAATAAAAACAGGGATGAGCTTAATTCTAACAATAGGTGCAATTGAAAACGCAAGTTTTAAAGCAAAACTAGAATACATTGCCCCAAAAGGTGTAATAGAGAATGGAACAATACAATTTCAAATAAAAGCCGCCATTGAGCCAACGAAACAATATTTTTTAAGAGCCAATTATAGTGCTAATGCTGATATAGTGCTTGAAAGAAAAGATAGTGTTCTTGCTTTGTCAGAAAGCTTATTACAGTTTGATAAAGAAGAAAAGCCGTTTGTTGAAGTACAACAAAAAGACAAATCGTACAAAAAAGTATTTCCTAAAACTGGGTTAAGTGATGGAATAAATATTGAGATACTAGAAGGATTAAAGATTACCGATTTGATAAAGGGTTCAGAGAAAACTGTTGAAGAAAACACAGAATAAATGACTTTTTTGTATACATTTAAATTAATTTTCTTTTTTCTGAAAACAAATTGAGATAAATAATTGTATTACTATAAAATTTATAAATTATGATTTTCGATTCAATTAATTTAAAGGATGAATTATATAATTCGGAAAATGAGACTAAAAGTTTAATGTCTCAAGTATCAGAATTATTTGAAAATGAAAAAATTCGTGAACAGCGAATACGAATTAAATTGTCAGAACGTGCCAAATCGTTAAATGAAACGATTGTGTTAAACCCAGAAGATTTTGATAAAATTTATAGCTTAGAAACCATAGAAAAAATAAGTATCAAATACAACCTTAGGTTTTTGGATACAGAACATTTCAAGTCTGAGTTTCCTTATGAAGCCATAATGAAAATAAAAAATTTTGAAAATAAGTACAAACTAAACGTAACTTCATTTAAAATTTTAGCACCACATGAGGTTTTTAAACTTACCGATGTAAATGCAGATCCTTTATTATTTGTGCCTTTAGCCGATAATAAATATTACTTGATGCACAAGTGGGGAACAGATTTGGCTTGGTATAAAGCAATTCTTAACTATCCATTTCGAAACATTCTTACCTTTTTAAAGTCAGTGTTGGTGTTTTCATTTATTTTTCAAATGTGCATCCCAACTTCTTGGTTTAACCTTGATGAGCAATCTGTGCCTATGTTCCGACTATGGCTTACTACACATTGTTTCATTGGTTTCTTCTCCTTTTTCTTATTTCTGGGCTCACTTTCATTTAAAGGTTTTAGCAGCAGTGTTTGGCAAAGCAAGCATTTCAATTGATGAAAATTAATGTTAGTGCCCCAGAGTATTATAGATTGGCTCATAAATAATGTAATGTTTTTTTGGATAATCTAAAGACTTTTATACTTTTGCAACCCTTAATTTAAAAAAGTAAAGAAATGAAAAGTGGAATTCACCCGGAAAATTATAGATTGGTTGTGTTTAAAGACATGAGTAACGACCATGCGTTTATTACTAAATCTTGCGCAGATACTAAAGATACCATTGTTTGGGAAGACGGAAATGAGTATCCGGTTGTAAAATTGGAAATATCTAACACTTCTCACCCTTTTTATACTGGTAAAGTTAAATTGGTAGATACTGCAGGACGTATTGATAAATTCCGCACTCGCTACGAGAAAAAAGCATAATAACAGATTATATAAAATAAAAAAAAGGCTGTATCATAAAATGATACAGCCTTTTTTTTATTTGCATTAATGCACTTAAAATTTCTATCGCTATAAGTGCAAAAAAAATAAAACACCTGCCTCCATACCTAATGTATATGCAAATCGATGTTTACTTCATATTTTGAAGGGGTTTTGCGTTGTAATAGAATTTCTAATGCGTATTCTGGGTTTAGCTAAAATTCTCTTCTCTTGATAGAATGGCTTTATGATTTAAACTAATGTTACATTTGCAGTCCATTAAAATTTTAGGTTGAG
>JBEIDK010000157.1:0-7308 GCA_040383485.1 Flavobacteriales bacterium | reverse complement strand
TTTTAGACAATAAACAACTAGCCTATTATGAAAAAAATAATTTTTACAGACAAAGCTCCGGCACCTATCGGCCCTTATAATCAAGCAATTTTAGTAGATACTACTTTATACACCTCTGGTCAAATTGCTTTAGACCCTGTAACCATGGAATTGGTTTTAGATGATATTGAAACAGAAACAAAACGTGTTATGGATAACCTAAAAGCTGTTTTAGAAGCTGCCGATATGACCTTTGAAAATGTAATAAAGTCTACTATTTTTATTATGAATATGGCCGATTTTGCTCGTATTAATAAGGTTTACGGAAGTTACTTTAACGAAGAAACTGCTCCAGCTAGAGAAACTGTGCAAGTAGCATGTTTACCAAAAAATGTAAATATTGAAATATCAATGATAGCGGTGAAATATTAACGGTTTCTTAAAACAAATACAATCCTCCAATTTATAGTTGAGAGGATTTTTTTTTATAATTTGGCTTAAATGAAATCAATACATAAAATAATAATTTTACTTTTTTTAATTAAAGTAACAATTGTAAATGCTCAATTTAAAGAAAAGAATGCCTTATATACTTCAGGTGAAATTAATATAGGTAATTATGTTGGGATTGATATTAATTTAAACTATGTCTATAAAAATAATTATAGTTTTAAAATTGGATATACTGGAAATATACGAAAACCTAAATCACAACCCGAAGATTACTCGTCTGGCTTAACAGGCGTTGTACTTTTTGGAGCTGCTAATCCATATGACCAATTAGAAAATTATCAAATTGGTATTGGTAAAATTTACAATCTAAACAATAGTGGCACTATTAGAGCAAATATATCTTTAGGATTAGGTTATACAATTATAAATGAGCCTGAAAATTGGGTAAGAATTAATAATGGATTTTTAGCTGAAAATTACACTTGGAATTATAATAAGTCAACAACTTTTAGTGTAATAGTAAATCCAAAAATAGAATTTCCCTTTTCAAGATTTTACGGGTTAACTATTTCTCCTCTACTCCAAATAAACAAAGATCGAACTTACATTGGAATTGGTATTGGTCAAATGATTGGATTATTACGTAAAAGAAAATAATTTCAAATTAAATCTCATCCAAACCCAACAACAACAATTGAGCAGTGGCTTCATTAGTTGCTAACGGTACATTGTGTACATCGCAAATACGAATTAGCATGTTAATATCCACTTCGTGCGCATGACTGGAGTTAGGATCTTTAAAAAATAATACCATTTTAGTTTTTCCTTCGGCAACGCGAGCGGCAATTTGCGCATCTCCGCCCAATGGTCCTGAAAGCATTTTCTTTACTTTAAACCCTGCGGCTACTGCCCTAGCTCCAGTGGTACCCGTTGCTATAATTTTAATTTTCTCTTTTGATAAAATGGTTTTGTTTTTATTTAAAAACTGCACCATATCGGCTTTTTTACCGTCGTGTGCTATAATGGCTATTTCCATAATGATAAGATTTCCTAACAAAGATAAAAATAAAAAATCCCAAATCCTTTTGTTATGATTTGAGATTTTTATCAACTTTAAATATATTTTTTAATCTATTTATTTAAGATATGATATGCAATTAAACCATCAATAGGTCTACGAAGTACATTTCCAATTTTTATATTGTATTTATTTAGAATTTCTGTAAGTTCGTCTTTCAAATAAAATGCAATAGAACCAATAAAATGAACCGGTACTTCATTACAATTCTCAAATTGCATGATGTAATTTTTGGTGTACTTTTTTAATTCTTTACGAATTAGCTTCTTACAATAAGGATGATCTTTATGCTTAATAATGAATTTTGCAAAAGTGGCTAAATACGCATTCGGATTTGATTCTTTATATAAATTATGCTTAATGTAATCTGCATCTAAATTATATTCTTCTTCAAATTCTTTTGCCAAATCAACAGGCATGGTATTAAAATAATACCCTCTTATAAGATGACGACCAAATCGATTACCAGAACCATCATCCATAGCAATATATCCTAAAGATTGTACTTTTTGATGTAATGTATTACCATCAAAATAACTACAATTTGAACCAGTACCTAAAATACATACAATGGCCGCTTCATCTTTTGGAGTGGTGGCATATACAGCAGCATATGTATCTTCATGAACCACAATTTTAGCATTGATAAAATAATCTTGAAAAATATCTGAAAGGTGATTTTTCATTCGATCTGTTCCGCAACCTGCACCATAAAAAAACAAGTGTGTAGCTTTTAACTTATTTTGCGAAATATCAAATTTATCATCAAGTCGATTAATAATTTGTTCTTTATCTAAAACTTCAGGATTTAAACCTAAGGTTTGAGTGGTAAATAATACTTTTCCATTATCATCTATCGCAATCCAATCGGCTTTTGTAGAGCCACTATCAACTAATAATTTCATATTTTAAGGGTATAGAAAAAAGAATAAAGAATAAAAATAGTAAATTATTTTCATCTTTATTCTTTCTACATTTGAATTTATTTTAAACCTGCAATATGTACCGATAAGTCGATTAATTTACTAGAATAGCCATATTCATTATCATACCAAGATACTAGTTTGAAAAAGGTTGAATTTAATCCAATTCCAGCCTTTGCATCTACAATTGATGTTCTTGTATCTGATACAAAATCTTGAGATACAACATCGTCTTCAGTGAAGCCTAAAACTCCTTTCATCTCATTTTCTGATGCCGATTTTAAAACTTTCATGATTTCTTCATATGTAGTTTCTTTGGCTAATTTTACCGTTAAATCTACCACAGAAACATCAACTGTAGGCACACGGAATGACATTCCAGTAAGTTTTCCGTTTAAAGCAGGAATTACTTTACCAACTGCCTTAGCCGCACCTGTTGAAGAAGGAATTATATTTACAGAAGCAGCACGACCACCTCTCCAATCTTTTTTTGAAGGTCCATCAGCAACCATTTGAGTAGCTGTAGAAGCATGAACGGTTGTCATTAATCCTTCTACAATTCCAAAATTATCATGAATAACTTTTGCCAAAGGAGCTAAACAGTTTGTAGTACATGAAGCATTAGAAACAATCGTATCTGATGCTTTAACTTGGGTATGATTTACCCCCATTACAAACATTGGTGCATCTGCTGAAGGAGCTGAGATGACTACTTTTTTAGCGCCACCATCAATATGAGCTTGAGCTGTTTCAAGGGTTGTAAAAATACCGGTACATTCTGCTACCACATCCACATCAACAGAAGCATCATCCCATTTAATTAATTTAGGATCTCTTTCTGCAGTAACTCTAATAAATTTATCATTTACAAATAGTTTTCCTTCAATTACTTCCACTTTTCCATTAAAACGACCATGTACTGAATCGTATTTTAATAAATAAGCCAAATGATCTACATCTAATAAATCGTTAATAGCAACTACTTCTACATTATCTCTGTTAAACGTTTCTCTGAAAACAATTCTTCCAATTCTTCCGAATCCGTTTATTCCTAATTTTACTTTTGACATTTTATTTTTTTTTAATTTATTATCTATTTATGATGATACAATATCGGATACTTTAACCAATTCCATATCAATTTCACTTTGTCCTTTAATAGCTTGTTCTAAAGGAGTTAAGGTTACTTTATCTTGGTATAAACCTACCATAAAGTTTGATTTTCCTTCTAACAAAGCTTCGACAGCTTTAACACCAAGTCTAGATGCTAAAACTCTATCAAAACACGAAGGTGATCCACCACGTTGCATGTGTCCTAATACAGAAACCCTTACATCGTATTCGGGCATATTCTCTTCGATATAATCTTTTAATTCAAAAACATTTTTACCTATTTTATCCCCTTCAGAAACAACAACAATACTTGATGTTTTTCCAGATTCTTTACTTCGTTTTAATGATTCCACTAATCGATCTAAACCAAATGCTTCTTCAGGAATTAAAATTTCTTCAGCTCCGGCACCAATACCTGCATTTAAAGCAATGTGTCCAGCATCTCTTCCCATTACTTCTACAAAAAATAATCGATTATGAGAATTTGCTGTATCTCTAATTTTATCGATAGCATCAATTACCGTGTTAAGTGCTGTATCAAAACCTAGTGTATGACTAGTTCCAAAAATATCGTTATCAATTGTACCAGGAATACCTATTACTGGAAAACCAAATTCATCATTAAATATTTCAGCTCCTGTAAAACTTCCATCACCACCAATAACTACAAATGAATCGATTCCTGCAGCAACAAGATTATTATGGGCTAATTTTCTACCTTCAGCTGTTCTAAAATCTTTAGATCTAGCCGATTTTAAAATAGTTCCTCCTTTATTAATAATATTTTTAACATCTCTTGGTCCCATAGGCTTAAAATCACCTTCAATCATACCTTGGTAACCTCTATAAATACCTACACATTCTACATTATAGTATGCACAAGCTCTGACTACAGCTCTAATAGCAGCATTCATTCCCGGCGAGTCTCCGCCAGAAGTTAAAACACCTATTTTTTTAATTGAATTGGTCATAATAATTGTTTTATTATGTAAAGTTATAAAACGAAATATAATAAAAACACAATATTTGCTAACTATTTAATAATAGCTGCAAATTCAAACGTTTTCGTTAATAAGTTTTTGATTTAAGTACTAAAAAATAAGAATTAATCGATTTCTGGAACTTCAAGTTCCTCTTTAAGTGGTTCTTGTGATTTAGATTTTCTGTTATTTATGAATTCTATAAATTCTTGAGGGAACTCAGAATCGGGTAAATTATCTTGAGATTTAGATGAATCTTTTTTCTTGTGCTTTTGAATATTTTTTGCAACATTTCTTTGAACGTATTAAATTCTACGTTATAAGTAATTCCAAGTCCTTGTGTGTATCCAATACCTTCTCCAACATAATTAATATCGTTTTCTCTATTAAATACGTGAGCATTTAATGAACCATCTTCATTAAGCTGAATTAATACCTCTAAATTACCAACAATAACAGATTCGGTTACACCGCCCACTGGAACTCCAACTTTACCATTTATCGAAATTCGATCGTTTATTCTAGTATTCATGGTTACACCTACTCTATCTGAAATCTCTGTTAATCGATTACCTTGTGAATAATCTAACCCTAATTGTAAGTTACTATCGCTATCGGCAAAAAGTCCATTAATTATAGAACTTGCTCCTTCAATTAATGATCCATAGGCTGCGTTACCTGTGGATTCTGCGGTTACAAATGAACCGGTTGCTAATAAAGCAAAAGCTTGTGTTTGTCGTGAATCTTTATCTTGTAATTTATAATCTATTTCGCTTTTCAATACCGAACTTACAGTTGGAAAATCAATATTGAAGTCGGGTTGCGGATTACTTAAATTTCCATTCAGTAAAATAGTCACATTTGTATCTACCTTTCTATTAAACGAAGCACTTTCTACTAAAACTGCAGGATTAGCCATTGTTTTATAGGTTGCTTTTAAATCTAAAACCGCATTCATTGGTTGTCCATCCCAACGAATTGTACCGCCTTTTTCAACATTAAATTTTTTATCAATTACACCACCGTATTTAAAATTGTATTCTCCTTCTTGTACTTGAAAATCGCCATACATTTCAAATTTACCGAGTGTGTTGATATTCATTTGCATTGAACCATACCCTTTGCCTTTCATGGCATGTCCTGTTTCTCTATTCAGTATGATTTCAATATCTGTATCAGTGTCAATATCAAAATTAAAATCAAGTTCAATTCCTTCATATCGTCTATCTTTAGCTATATTTTCAGCAAGAGATTTTTGAAACTCTTGAACCGTCATAAAATTAATAAAAGAAGTATTTCCTAAATCTTCTTCATCATTTACAGGAATTTTAATTGAGGTTCCTTTTTCAGATTCACCAGCCACTTTAATATTTAAAGCATTTATTTCTCCTGTAATACTGGCTTTACCTTTCATAAAAGCGGTACCATAATAGTATGCATCTTCAGCATCTTTGGTATCTAAGGCTAAAATATTATCAGAAATTAAATGTAAATCCAATTCCCAATCACCTAATTTTTCATGCTTAATAGTACCATCAATTACTCCTTTAGTATTGTATTTTGTATCTGTTACTTCAATTTTCCGCAAGCTAAATTGATGTTCTGTTAAATCTACAATTGCATTTTTTTCAAACGCATAATCGACATTAAGATATGGCACACGCATGCCTGCATTGTTAAGATATAATCGCCCATCAATTTCAGGATTAGAATATGACCCTCCAATAGTAGTTCTACCAGTTGCATTACCTCTAACATCTGATAAAACACTTCCTAAAAGTGAACCAAAAGGTGCCAAATTAAAGGCTTCAAAACCAGCTTGTAAATCCAAACTAGATTGATCTCCAACAAAATTTACATTTCCATCTAAGAAAAAGTGTTCTTTACCATCTTGCTTCAAACTTGAATTGACTTTAAATTGATTAAAATATTCGTTTCCTTCAATTTTAAAGTCTAAATCGCCCAATAAAAACTGATTAATTTTTAAACTATCGATGGTAAGATTGGAAATAGGATCATATTTATTGTTATCCTGCTTGTAAGTAATATTTCCATTAACCTTTCCTCCAAATGACAAACTATCTAAAGAAGGTGTAATTTTATTTAAATCAACATCTTCAAAAGATAATTTAAAATCTTTATAGGTAGAATCTCTCATTGTTCCTACAAAATTAATTATTTGATCGTTGTGCGATAAACTTAATTTTTCAAAGTTGAAATCGGTAAGATCTTTATTAAATATAATTTTATTATCTGTAGTTTCCCCTTCATTAATAAACCACATATAATCTTTAAATTTAATTTCAGATTTTTTAAAGCCAACAATAGATTGTTTGTCTTCATTAATAGTATGATATAAATTCAAATCATAGCTATCCTGCCCCTTTAGTCCACCTTTAAACTCAGAACGCACAAACAACGTATCATTAAGCGTTACATTAATCAAATTAAAATCAGTAATTTTATATTTATCATTTTTAATAGAATCAATCGAAATATAAGCGTTATATAAAGGATTTTTATTATCAATATCAATTTTAATATTATCTATCGAATTTTCATAAACTACAATGTTTGGAGATGTAAAATCGAAAACAAATTGTCCTTCATCGCCATTAATTTTACCTTCTAATTTGGTGTTTTCAGATATTTTTACTTCGGGCAAAATTATCTCGACAATTTTATCGTAAACTGTCAAATCAAAATCAATGAACTGTCCTTTTTCTAACTTATTTGGAGCATAATTAGCATACAAACTTCCCAGTGCATTTTCAACCATTTT
>JBEIDK010000156.1:0-7356 GCA_040383485.1 Flavobacteriales bacterium | reverse complement strand
GTATATGGTTCACGCTCATCAGGTGTTGATTTAAAATACTGATTATCTAACCAGTATTTATACCACTTATCTTCTGTTTGTTTAGGGTCGTATTTTGTAGGAAGTTCCATTCTTGCAATTATTTTTTTTTGAGGGTGTGAATTTATAAAAAAAAGAGGGCTATAAAACCCTCTTTAAAAAATTAGAATGAAACTTTTATTTATGAATTAAAAATTTAAGTGTTTCTGTTTTGGTTGGACTTGTAACAGTTAATAAATACAATCCGTTTGATAGATTACTTGTATTAATATGCTCTATATTTTGACGTGTTGATTTTTCGGAATAAATTATATTTCCTTCTATTGTTCTAATTGTAATTATTGCTGAATTAAAACTTTCTAAATTCACATGTAGCAAAGTTGTTGCAGGGTTTGGGTATATTGAAATTCTATTTTTATCGTCAATATTATTAGCACTCAAAAGTTGACTATCGGAATAAATTGTGCCATAGGTAATGCCGTTTTTAATATAGCCAACTAAAGCTTCATCAGTTGCGGCTTCAAAAAAACCGTCTCCTTTACCCACCAATCCTAATCCTGTTTTGTATATAACATAGCTATAATCATTCCCAAATGGCGCATTTGTGTTGTAATAATAATTGAGAATGTAAGGAGGATTGAAAGTAACATTTTGATAAATGCCATTTACTGTTTCGTTGTATTGATTAACTTCTGGTTCAATTATTTCATAATAATTTGAATACGGACTCGAATTAACTGTGCCGGCCATTTTTGTGAAAATATTATTAACATCTAATGTAAATACACTTTTCAAAATTCGATAATTAAAACCACTGCCAACCTGCTGTGCATTATGCTTTATTGGGTCTAGCGTCGAATCATAGTACTCATTAATAGTATCCGTGATTGAGTTAAACGCAATTGAAATTATGTTAGAGTCAAATACATTAAAAACCTTAGTTAATGTACCTTGCACTAACTTAACTTTGTATGCCAAACCGAAATTGGTAGTTGTTTTTGACAGTATTTCTTTTTTCTTGATTATTTGATATTGGGTAACTGTATTGTTGCCAGTTATAGAATATGAAAAAGATGAGTAATAATATTTATCGCCAATATTAAAATCGAAAATTTCCTTATAAGTTGGTGCATTTTCTCCAATCTGCAATGGGTTAATTCCGCATAGTTTGTGGTATTTATATAAACCATACTTAAATGGATAAAGAATAATACCATAATTTTTAGAAAATTTTATTGTATCACCGCTGCTTAATAGAATTGTTTTTATTGAATCGGTTACAGTAATTATAGAATCTAAAGTAATGGAAATAATTGTTGCTTGAATGTTGTAAACTGAGTCGAACAACCATGTTGTACCAACATTTGCAACAGAATTAATTACAATATTTCCAGTATCTCTGAAATTATAAACACCATTTGTATATTTAATTACTTTTCGTTGCAGAAATTGCGGTTGATTGCCAAGCTCAAAACATGAATCACATATAAAACCATTGTTGGTGTTTAAAGCATGGCAAGTATCGCAATCCAACATAATTCTGTTCAAATAAAAAATAGAATCTCCGTTAAGGCTTAATTCTATTGAATCAACAAAAATTGAGTTGGTTATATTGTTCGCATTATCATACTTGTAGTTGTAATGATAATTTTTATTTAAAGGTGTCCAGTTTTGTGCAATAATTGTGAAGCTTAGGTTTAAAAGGATGAATAGTAAGAAGGTGCTTTTTTTCATTCTATAGTTTTTTTAGTTAGCGATGTATTTAAATATTAAGGTCATTAAAACTTAAAGATATACAATATAGATTTAATTTCACAAATAAAAACTTACGCAATTTTTTTTCTAATCTTAAAATAATAAACTTGTGAAAGGAAAAATTCAATAAAAAATTAATTGAAAAATAATTCTGCACCATGAAAAAACTACTGTTTTTATTTTCAATAATTTATAGTATTAATAATACAAATGGTCAATCATTGCGAAAGGTTGCTAACAACAATTACTACGAAGGAAACTATGCCTTTGCTATTGACCTAATAAATGAGTTACTAAAAAAAAATCCTATTGACAACGACCTTAAATTGAAACTTGCCGATTGTTATCAAAAGCTAGATTTGAATTTGCAAGCAGAAAAATTATATAGTGAATTAATAAATCTACCAAAACTTACACCTTACCATGTTTTGAGTTATGCTAAGGTATTGGCAAAAAATGAGAATTATGCAAAATCAGCAGAAATTTATTCTCAATATACAACTCTAAACCCCAACGATAGCAGAGGCCCAGCATTTTTTAATGCTTACACAAACATGCCAAATTTTTATCAGGATAAGGAACGTATAAAATTATTTTACACTTCAATTAATTCTAATCAAAGCGATTTTGCTCCCACCTTTTATCAAAATGGTTTGGTTTTCTTATCATCACGCAATCAAGGCGGAGTATTTAAAAAAGTTTATGTTCGTGACAACTCCGCATTTCTAGATTTTTATTTCTTGAAGGATACTTCAAAGATTAATATAAAAGAACTAAAGTCTGATGGATCAATAAAAACAGAACCAAACAAGAACATTGAAAAGGCGAGTGATGACAATACTGCATTTTCTGCGAACGACAATTCTACATCCGCCAATTTTGGTAGTACTTTTTTAAATAATTTAAAAGAAATTCCTTCAATTATTAACACACCTGCTGATGATTTTAGTAGTACCCTAAACTCACCAATACATGAAGGTCCGCTTACATTTAATAATACATTTGATACTGTTTACTTTACTAGAAATGCCTCAATCAGTGGTGCTAATAAAAGAAACAATAAAAAAATTTCGCGTTTATATATTTACTCGGCGGTTTTAAAGAATGGGAAATGGGAAAATATTGTTCCTTTTGAATTTAACAGTCCCGACTTTGCATGCGGCCATCCTGCATTAAGTAATGACAATAAGACTCTTTACTTTGTTTCTGATATGCCAGGTGGATTTGGAGGTTCAGACATTTACTATTGTAAACAAGTGAATGGTATTTGGCAAAAACCAATAAATGCAGGTTTTTTAATCAACTCTGAGGGGAATGAAATGTTTCCATATCTCGACAAGGACAATCATCTTTTTTATTGCAGCGATGGCAAACCTGGATTAGGTGGTCAAGATATTTTTGTTGCTTGGCTGAATGAACCCGAAAAACAACCTATTAATGTAGGAATGCCCATTAATACTTCATATGATGATTTTGCCTTGATTTATGACTCAAAGAACAATACCGGGTATTTTAGTAGCAATAGAAAAAGAGGTATTAATGATGATGATATATTTAAATTTACTACAAAACCATATTCTAACTCAATTGTAAACGTAAAGTTTTCAAATAAAAACAACAACAAAGAATTGGATGACCTTACCTTATCATGCCTCAATGAAAGGCAAATTACGTCTTTTAAAAAACATTCAAATACATCATACACCTTTAACGTAAACCCTAATACCTATGTGTTTCTGGCGTACAAAAACATAGCAGACACTGTAAAGTTTAACATGTTCGTTGGTGCTGGTACTAAGGACCCGTTTCAAACAACAATTAGGGACACAACAATTTACATTAGTTTTTTATCAGATTCATTGCTTGAATTAGAAGCACGTAATAATGATAAAGTTTTAGGTTCAATACTTTATAGTAATGATGATGCTTTTATACACATGCCGGAAAAAAGTTCTTTACCAAAGGCAATAAAACTATTACAAGAAAATGCAGCTTATAAGTTGAAAATTACAAGCTATGGCAATCCGATAAAAGATAAAAAGCTTAGCAGAAAAGTAGCATTAAACAGGGCTACTGCAATAAAAAACTATGTTACAAATTACGGCATTGAACCCAGAAGAATAATTTTAAACTGGTTTGAAGCAGATTTAGATAACGAGTTATCATCTGAAGAAAAAAAACAACGTAGCGATTTACTAATTGTTGAATAATGAAGACTATTTAGTCGTAATTACTTTTGGCTAATTGGAATTGGATTTACTATTGATTTTTATTGTAAACCTTTACAACAAAAACAAAGTCTTGAAGTTTCTTTAATTGTTTAACCCTTGGAAGACCTTTTAGTAAATTTTTCTTATTAATATTTAACTTAGAAAAACTTGTATCATTTTTAAGGGCATCAACAGATTGCATAATACAGTTAGACTTAATAGCGAAAGCTGCGCCTTCATTCTCCGTTTGTTTACCACTTATTAATCCAATTACATTTCCTTTTTCATCAACCAGCGGTCCACCGCTATTACCCGGATTTACAGGGATAGAAATTTGATAGGCAGTTGTATCGCCGTCAAATCCTGTATTTGCACTAATAGAACCTTCACCATAAACAATATCTTCTCTTGGAAATCCTAATGTATATACATTTTCACCTAAGTCATTATCCTTGTTAGAGAAGGTGTACGGCAAGCTGCCGAATGATTCAAAATTAACATCTACAATCTTTAGAATTGAAATATCGGCATCAGAGTTACTATATACTTCAATTACTTTATATCTTCCTACTTTTGAATTTTCAATAAATATAGAATCATTACCATTTATTAAGTGGTAACTAGTTACAATTAAGCCATTACTTGTTAAAGCAAAGCCAGTGCCGCCGTACCTTTCTGTTGTTGATTCTTCTTTAGATGGGGTTGCATTAAAATTTTTGATGATTGCTTTTTGAGATTTTTTTATTTTATCTAAATCTCTTTTAAGGGCTTTATAACCAGTGTTAGCAACCTTTGTTTGAAATAAATTGTAACCACTGATGATGCTTAAGGTTACTACTACTGCAACAGATGCAGCAGCCAAATAGATTTTGAAAGGACGTATTTCCCTAACCTTATTAATTATTTTTGATTCATTTGATTGACGAAAAGCGGCCTCATTAAGCTCTGCTTCGTATTGATTATGAATGGATTGAATCTGAGTCTTTACTTTTTGACGATTTTCGTAAAGTGCCATAGCATCTATTAATAACTGATGCTCTTCAATTTTCTGAAACATTGATTGATTAGAACCTAATAGCTTTTCAAAGCTAGTTGTCTCATCAATAGTTAATTCGCCATTTAAGTAACGGTCTGCCCAATCAATAAATTGTACTGAATTTAATTTTAAATCTTCCATATCAATCTTCTTCTTCTGTGTTTGGCTTATTAAAAAACATTTTTTTTAACCTCATCAAACATTTGTACTTCTGTGTTTTGGCAGTATCACTATTACTATATGCATACTTTTCAGTAATGCTTAACATACTAAGCCCTTTAATATAAAAATCTTCAATTAGCGAACGGCAAGGTTCACCAAGGTTTATGAGTGCTCCTGAAATTTGCTGGTAAATTTTTTCATTATTATCAGCATTTTCATTGTCTTCAGCTAGGTTTAAAAAACTCTCATTATCTGTAATGGAAACATTGCCACTTCCCATTTTTTTAAGCTTTTTAAGCCATAAATTTCTTGCAATGGAGTAAATAAAAGTTTTTAAGCTGCAACTCAACTCAGTATTTCCGTATCTAAATTTTTCATAGACAACTAAAACTGTTTCCTGATACAAATCTTTTGCATCATGCTCTGTTCCGTTGTTACTAATTACTAAATGTAATACAGTTGAATAATATTTTTTATAAAGAACTTCCAGCGCATCGTTCCTGTCTAATTTAATGCCCTCAATGAGCACCTCATCAGTTGTATATAGTGTTCTAACAATTGCTGCCATACTTTAATACAGATTTATTGAAAAGGTAACCCAATCATAAAAATTTAGTTTTGCTATAAACCCCGAAGCCTTATTCATGCTACTGTTATGAAGAATTATTTAATTACTCCTAATGCCTTACCTACTTTAGTAAATGCTGCAATTGCCTTGTCAAGGTGATGTTTTTCATGTGCCGCTGAAATTTGAACACGAATACGAGCCATGTCTTTTGGGACAACAGGATAGAAAAAGCCAATCACGTAAATACCCTCATCTAATAGTTTTGTTGCAAACTCTTGCGCTAATTTTGCATCATATAACATTACAGGAGTAATTGGATGTATGCCAGGCTTGATGTCAAACCTGCATCAGTCATTGCTTTTCTAAAATATAGGGCATTATCCATTACCTTATCTCTTAGTGTAGTTGTTTCGCTGAGCATGTCCATCACTGCAATGGAAGCACCAACGATTGCTGGAGCCAATGAGTTTGAAAACAAGTAAGGTCTTGAACGTTGACGAAGCATATCAATAATTTCTTTTTTACCGCTTGTAAAGCCTCCCATAGCTCCTCCAAGAGCCTTGCCAAGTGTTCCTGTTATAATATCAATTTTGCCTAATACGTTATTGTGTTCATGGGTACCGCGTCCTGTTTTACCTATGAAACCGCTTGCATGACATTCATCAACCATTATTAAGGCATTATATTTTTCGGCCAATACAACAATTTCATCAAGCTTGGCAATATAACCATCCATACTAAAAACACCATCAGTTACAATTATTCTATTGCGCTGTGCTTGCGATTCTATGAGTTGTTTTTCTAAATCGGCCATATCGCTATTCTTGTATCTATAGCGCTTTGCCTTACATAATCTTACACCATCAATGATTGATGCATGGTTTAATTCATCGCTGATGATTGCATCTTCTTCATTAAATAATGGTTCAAAAACACCTCCATTTGCATCAAATGCAGCGGCGTAAAGGATTGTATCTTCTGTACCTAGAAAAGATGATATTTTAGACTCTAGCTCTTTATGTATATCCTGCGTGCCGCAAATAAATCTTACGCTACTCATCCCAAACCCATGAGTGTCTAATGCCTTATGTGCTGCCTCTATTACCTTTGGGTGAGATGATAAACCTAAGTAGTTGTTGGCACAAAAATTTATTACCTCAGCGCCATTGCTTACTTTAATATCAGCAGCCTGAGGTGTTGTAATAATGCGTTCTTTCTTGAAAAGACCTGCTTCTTCAATGTTTTTAAGTTCTTGCTGAAGCTGTTGTTGTAAATTTCCGTACATCTTAATATTTTAAATATGTGTACAAGTATTGTGAATATTAAATTATAGTGCAAATAATATTGATAAAGTATGTAGTAAAGATTTTACCAAACAAAAAAGTCTGAGAAATATTCCTCAGACTTTTTTTATAAAACGATAATTGATTCTATTATTCAATAATTACTTTTTGGGTACTTATTGTTTTCCCATTGTTAAATGCCATGAAATAAATACCTTTTGATTGATTGGTTAAATCAATAGTTGTGTTCTTATTCTGTTGTATTTGAAATGAATTTACTTCTTCTCCAACTAAATTAAATACTTTAACAATTCCTGAATAATT
>JBEIDK010000155.1:0-7370 GCA_040383485.1 Flavobacteriales bacterium | reverse complement strand
TTTCGAATCTTTTTCATAGGTAAGGTCAAGTACCATTTCATTGAAGTAAAAAATCATTGCTTTCATAATTTTTTTCTGATTATCCGGATTGTCAATTCCGTTGGTTCTCATTGGGAAATACAACCATTTGCCTGTCCCAGTGAAAAAGTTAACTGCCCATCTTATAGGATTAGGGCCTCTAACTTTTTTATCCGATGGTACAACATTATCATAGCCTTGAGTTAAGATTTGCATATCTGCAATTTCTGGAGTTTTCTTAAGTTCCGCAAACATGACTCTATAGAAAACTTCTAAATATTGTATTGAATTAAAAAATTCTTTGGTTAAAAATTTTGAACCTTCGGCAACCTCATCTAAGTAAGCCAACTGCTCTAAATTGCTTGAAAAGTTTGATTTTAATTTTGATAAATCTTGGTTTTCTAGGGCAACTTTTAAAGTTCTGTTTTGAGTAAAGTCTCTTTCTTTACCTCTACTATATATATATTGTAAATTAATATTACCTTTAAAAGAATTTTTAACTGGATATATTATACAATAATTAATATTTCCATTACCAATAAGGTCATTTCCTCCACCACTAATTATAAAAGTTTCTGGTTTAAATTTTTTTAAAGAATCCAAATAAGTATGCTCATACATCATATTCGTAAGCAAATCACCTCCAAAAGCGGAGTTAGATACTAGCAATGAAGTATTTCTAGTTTTACCCAAAATTTTTGAAATATCACTTTTTAGAGTAATTGGAAAGTTAAACCATGAGTCTCCCTCCACGTGAACTTTTATTCTTCCAGCTAAACCATCTTTTCTAATTCTTTTTACAAATTTTTCTCCTCTTTGTTTTACTGCTTTTTTATTAAACTTTACCATAGTGCCATCATAATCACCTCTATCAATAAATAGCGCATTTTCGCCTTTTAATAATGATTTTCTTAAACTATCTAGTAATGGAATATCATATTCATTTATTTCTTTCAAAACAGACGAACTATAAATAAGTGGATTCTCTAGTAGCTTTTTAAAATCCAGATTAATTTTATTTTGCCCAAAGGCAATACCATTTGCAACTAATGTTATTAAAAACATAATCTTCTTCATACTTTTTATTTTTTAATTAATTCTCTTTTTGTTCTAAAAGTCTAAAATAATTTTTTACAATACACTTTAACTATTTAAATACGATTTAAATGTTCAAACCAACCCCCCAATAGTCAGGATTTGCAATCCGGATTCTTTAAAAGTGCATTTTCAATGCACAAATCCCCTACTTCTTCATCGGCTTTTCGGGTTGCGCCGTTTATATAATTATGAATTTTAAATGTTGTATTTTGAATAACGTTGGTTTATTCATAATTCAAAATTCCCTTTTCTCTGCTTCTTACTCGGCTTTTCGGGTTGCGATGTTATTTATTCTGTTCTTGTTATTTCAATTTTTGATACTCCGTTTTTCATATTACTAGTAATTTTAAATTCATTTGGATAAGTAACTACTAGTTTTTCTATTAAAATCCAACTAATTCTTTCGTCAACAGTAAAATACAGGCTATCTATGCTTGATGTAGCGCCTTTTCCAATTTTTGATTTTATCTCAGAACGTATTACGGGTAATATTTCTTGGATATTATTTTTTAATTTCATTATTGAATTTGAGTCAATAACCTGTAACACTTTTTTATCTAATACATATGCAATAGTAAATTTATCAGGAAACCTATCTATTAGATTATCAAAGTATGATTTGTCCTTATTAGTGTACCTATTATCTTTAATTATTTCATCAAGAAACCAATAGTCGTTGTAATGTCCTAAAATATAGTTACTTATTTGCAACGCTTCGGTATTAAGCTTTTTGTCCATTTCAATACCTATTTTTAATAATACTAATGAAATAACTATCGAAACGATTATACCTCCAGTAAACAATTTTGTAGTGTTTGTATCTAATTTTAAAAGTTTAAAAATTGCTGCCCAACCAATTATATAAATTGGTAGAATAATTAACATCAAAAATAATATTCCCCAAACTGAAATTGATTGCAATAAATGTAATATGCTGTCTATATCTGAAACTTTCATTCTTATTCTTTTCTTCCCTACTTCTTGTTCGGCTTTTCGGGTTGCGCCGCTATTAGTACCACCATTCTATTTTACTTCAATTTCGTAAAACAAACAAGGGGGAAGGATTGTGTAGCGTGTTATTTTTTTTACAAACAGTTCACCCATAGAGTGTAATTGCTTTTATATTCAAAATTCATAATTCATAATTCAGAATTCGTATTTAACTTCGTTGAGGGCTTTGCCGTTCATAATTCAAAATTCAAAATTCGTAATTAACTCCGTTGAGGGCTTTGCCGTTCAAAATTCAAAGCTTATTTAGGTCTTCAGGGTTCATATTCAGTAATGCCAGCAATTGCTTTTGAGTTTCTAACAACAACTGTTGTTCTTCGTTGAGCAACTGTTTGCTTAATTCCTTAGCATCAGCAGTGATATTTTTGGTGTTATTAGAAACAAAATTTATTGCATTGTTACTATCGTAATTATTGGCTTGCATATTCATATTACTAATATTAGCGTTCTTTTTATGATTGGTTAATTTTCTTTTTGAGCGTTTCATAACTTTTCATTTACTTTTTAACTATTGTTTTTTACATTCAAGAAAAAAAATCATAAAGCCCGCAGCGCAAATAAATATGCACATAGGGCTTTATAACCAAATAAACAATCAACCGTTTTTCATAGTTCTATATTTTTTATTGTTACCTGCAAAAGCAACTGATATAATTCAACGTCAACTATTCAATGAACTTCAATTCCTACCTTTATATTATTGCATCAATAATTTTCATTACAAACATATAGTCAAAAAAAATAAATTGTATTAGGAAAAGTCCTAATTTATAAATCCAATCTATTAGGACTTTTCCTAATAATTTGAAATGGCTAAGACATTATTACTATGCTTGTATATATTATTAAATAAGGCATTTAATAGGTTTTATGAATAATTTATTATAATCAAAAAATGAATCGCCCTATTTTTTAAGAGGCTCTTTTTTTTACTTTTGAATCAATTTAAAAATCATTAATAAAGCACCCATATAATAGGGAATAAAAAGTAAAGTTATGGCAAATGCACACGAAATTAGCTTAGCAGCAGCTAGCAAACTAACAAGTAATTACCGCCGCCAAAGCGGCGCAAACCCTAGGTTGGGAGGCTGTTACCCAACTGATGTTTTTACCGACTTATTAAACCAAAGCGGCTGCACAGGCATAAGGTACTATTATGGTTTAGATGCTGAAGGTAAGCAGCAGTTAGTGCTAGTTGGCATTGATGAGAATGGCAACGATATGCTTAATTTAATAATGGACCTTTCATCTCCTTGTCCTGAAAATTGCGGAAATGCAAATACTTTGAATAGTTGATTTTATTTATACTCACACCATAATTATTAATTCATTATTGCCTTACATTTCAATGCCATTAAAAATGGTATTGAAATGGAGGTTTTAAAATACAATAGAGCCTACCCTATAAAATTGAAATTTATAAACCTCTTATAAAGCACCATAAATATTAAATTTTACTACTTTTTCAATTTATTTCTAGCCTTTAAGTTAAAGCTCTTAAAATACTATGCTCAACAAATTTTTTATATACTCATCATACGCTAGCATTATACTTCCATTTATTGTTGGGGTTAAATACTATTCGAAACTTGACAAGCTATTCCGCCAAATATTCGCATATATATGCCTAGAGTTTTTAATTGAAACAACGGCATTAATTATGACGATATTTAAAATACATAACGTAATTATTTACAATAGTTATGTGTTAATCGAGGGTGTTTGGACCATACTGATTCTTAAATTATTAATTTCAAATCGTACAGCCAAAAAGTTTATTTATCCTGCAATTGCCCTCTACGCACTTTTATGGATTGCCACTACTTTTTTTTACATTCATTTTAATAGATTCAACTACCTTTTACGCAGTGTTGAGTCTTTAATTATAGTACTGTTTAGCGGTATTGCCATGCTTAGCATTAGCAACGAAACAGAAATTGATATTTTAAAAAACTCTAAATTTATATACATCACCTCCAAATTTTTTTATTTTAGCGTCACGTTGTTTGTTTTCGGAATCTCAAACTTAATGCTTAATAATAAAAAGTTATTGGTAAATAGTGAGATTTGGCTAGTACATTCAATCATCAACATAATATCTAACATTATATTAATGCTCAGTTTGTGGTACAATTCTCGTCGGAAAAACTATTTGTTATACTCTTAATACTCACCGCAGGCAGTGCCCTTATTGTTATTTTTTTGATGCTATCCATCATAAAAAACATACGAAGCAAAGAAGCAGCACAAAAAAAAATGTTGCATACCATTATTGAAACCCAAGAAAAAGAAAGGTACCGCATAGCCAGCGATTTGCACGATAACTTTGGAGGCTTTATTAATTCAATAAAATTAGAAACCCAAGCCATTACAAAATCAAACAACCTAGAATTTATTCAACAATCTATTTCGGCAATTGAAAATTCTATTTTTCAAATAAAAATTGATATGAATGAGATGGTTGCCAACCTTACCTCTCATAAATTATTAGAAAAAGGTTTATTACTTGCCTTAGAAGAAATTAAAACTAATTATGAAAAAATTGGTTTAAAAATAAATATTGTACACTATGGCCAGGTAACAGCTTTAAACGATAGCTCATTACAAAATGTGTTTCGTATTTTTCAAGAACTATTGAATAATACCTACAAACATGCCAACGCCCAAGAAATTTTTATTACAATTTATTTTAAAGAGAATACGATACAAATAGAATATGATGATGATGGTTGTGGGTTTGATGTAAATAGCATTGCATTAAAACAAGGATTTGGATTAAAATCGCTGAATGCGCGTATAAGGATGATGAATGGAACCTATAAATTAGAAAGTAATAACGAAGGTACCTCCTACCTAATTGAATTAAAAATTAAGAGTTAAGATTCAAGAAAATTTATGATAAAAATAATTATTGCCGATGACCATAAATTGTTTAGAGAAGGACTGCAACGTGCCATTGAACGGATTGATTTTGATTTTAAAATTGGAAAAATAACACATGCCGAGAATGGTAAAATGGTACTGGATTTATTGAGCACGGATAAGTATGCTATTGTTTTCTTAGATATTAACATGCCTATTATGAATGGTAAAACAACCGCAATAGAAATTGGAACCAAACACCAACAAACAAAAATTATTTGCATGTCAACACATGATGACAAACATAATATAGAGGCAATGTTTGAAGTTGGGGTGCACGCTTATTTGTTTAAAAACTCAGGCGATGAATTTTTGAAAGACGCCATTGAAAGTGTAATGAAAGGTAAATTATTTATACCTGCAGAAGTAACCGAGTCATTAATAAAAAAAAACATACCGCTAAAGAGTATTAATAGCATATTAAATGAGCGTGAAATAGAAATACTAAGATTGTTATGTAAGGGCTTAACAGGTTCCGAAATTGCCGACAAATGCAACATCTCAAAAAAAGCTATTGAATGGCATAAGAAACATATTCTTGAAAAAACCAATTGCAAAAACGCTGTTGCCTTAGCAGTTTATGCCGAAAAACATGGTTACCTAAATGATGACTATAAAATTTAATTGTACTTATAAATGTCCATAAAATTAAAGTTTGTTTACAAAGTAAAATTCAATTAAAAATGCAGCAAGTAATAATACCTAAATCCAGTTTAGAGTTTTTAAACTTACTAAGTAAAAACAACAATAGAGAGTGGTTTAATACAAATAAAAATGAATTTGAAATAGAACAAAATAGCATTGCGCAATTTGCAGAAGCCCTATTGCAAAAAATGAATTTGCACGATGTAATTGAAACTACTTCGGGCAAAAAAAGCCTGCATCGCATCTATCGCGACACGCGATTTTCGAAAAACAAAACACCTTACAAAACAAATTGGAGTGCTGGATTTAAGAGGGCAAGCAAGCAACGTAGAGGTGGTTATTATTTTCATATCCAACCCAATAACAGTTTTATTGCAGGTGGTTTTTGGGGTCCAAACAACGAAGATATTAAACGCATTAGAGATGAGTTTGCTTTTGATGCCGCACCCTTAAGAAAAATATTGAAAAGTAAAGCGTTCGTAAACAACTTTGGCACTATACAAGGCGAACAATTAAAAACAACACCAAAAGGTTTTGATGCCAACGATGTAGCTATTGATTTATTGCGATACAAACAATTTTTATTGATAAAAAACTTTACCAACAAAGAAGTAATGAGTGCTGATTTTTTAATTAAAGTAAATGAAACATTTAAGAACATGCGTCCATTTTTTGATTATATGAGTGAGGTGCTTACTACTGATGTAAATGGTTTAGAGATTGAGGGGAGTTTGATTACCAGTTCTTTGCGCTAAGAGTAGTTAGTAGCTATTCAGAACTAAATAAAAATCTGTGATTTATATTTTTGTTGCTATCTCAAGCACCTTGTTTCCGCAACAACATAATATAAGGAATAACCTTGAAATAGGGTACGCTATTTTGACCATGAAATAGAATTAATTCCTTACAATAAATTGATTGCATTTAAGCTCTACACACAACCTTTTTTATAGCCTTAAAATGTCGTTATATCCTTGTTAAATCTATTTGCTATCAACTTTAGTTTCTTTAGGTTTTATGGCAGTTTCGTTTTTTTTAATTCTCTTTTTTATAGTGTCTTTTTTACTTGTTTCAACCTTGGTGTTTTTTGGCTTTAACGCAGTTTCTTTTTTAATGTTACTTCTTTTTGTGGTATCTTTTTTATTAGAAACAACTTTTGAATCCTTAGTTTTTGATATTGTTTCTTTTTTTGAAATATTCTTTTTTATGGTGTCTTTTTTTGTAGTTGCAATGATAAGTTCATCATCATTAATTTTCTTGTAGTGAGGAGGATATACCACACCTTCCATCATTCTTTTTTCTAATGCCGCACGAATAACTGTATCATTTAAGTATTTTTCAATCATTAAGGTTCCAATAGGTGCAGCCCAGCTTGCTCCCCAACCACCATTTTCGACCATTAGTCCTATAGCAATTTTAGGATTATCACGCGGAGCAAATGCAACAAACAATGAGTGGTCCTTACCATGCGGATTTTGGGCAGTTCCTGTTTTTCCTAAAATGGCTATTCCTGGCACTCTTGCTCCAGCAGCAGTGCCGCGTTCTACAACATCTTGCATACCATCATAAACCAAATCAAACATTGAAGGTGCAACAGTTGTATAATTTTTTGTTTTAAACTTTTTCGAATGTTCGTCCGACTTGCCAATCTTTTTTATGATGTGAGGTGTATAGTAGAA
>JBEIDK010000154.1:0-7458 GCA_040383485.1 Flavobacteriales bacterium | reverse complement strand
GGTGGAATTGAAAACGTAGTGAAGGAAAATGTTACCGGATTCCTACATCAATTAGATGACTTTGAAGGTTATTCAAAGAGCTTACTAAAATTAGTTGATGATGATGAACTTCGAAATAAAATGAGTATCGAAGGTTGGGATTTTGTAAAAAATAAATATCACTATACCAGATTAGTTTCGGACATGGAAAAATTGTACGATGAGTTGCTTAAGAGAAATTGAATTGTGAATTATGAATTTTGAATTATGAATTTTGAATTATAAATTGTGAATCCTATATAAACCCTCTTTCTTTCATAAACTCCTCAAGCTGGGCTTCAGTAGAATATAATACTTGACGAGCCTTACTACCTTCGAATGGACCAAGAATTCCTGCAGCTTCAAGTTGGTCAACAATCCGACCTGCTCTATTATAACCTAATTTTAATCTACGTTGTATTAAAGATGTAGAGCCTTGTTGATGTGCTACAACTAATCTTGCGGACTCAACAAAATATGCATCGCGACTACTCAAATCAATTTCTTCTTTTTTCTCAGCCCCATCCTCTCCATTATATTCTGGCAATTCGTATGCAGTAGGATAGCCTCGTTGTTGTCCAATCCATTGTGCAATCTTTTCAACCTCAGGTGTATCAACAAACGCGCATTGAATTCTAATTAAATCGTTCCCAGTACTTAATAGCATATCACCACGCCCAATTAATTGGTCGGCGCCGCCAGTATCTAAAATTGTACGACTATCTATTTTTGATGATACCCTAAACGCAATACGTGCAGGGAAATTAGCTTTGATAGTGCCTGTAATAATATTTACGCTTGGCCTTTGCGTTGCAATAATCAAATGAATACCAATTGCACGTGCAAGCTGGGCTAAACGAGCTATTGGCATTTCCACTTCTTTACCGGCAGTCATAATTAAATCGGCAAACTCATCAACAACTAAAACAATGTATGGTAAATATCTATGCCCTTCCTTTGGGTTTAATCTTCTTGAAATAAATTTGGCATTATACTCCTTTAAATTTCTTACTTGTGCATCTTTCAACAATTCGTACCTGCTATCCATTTCAATACAAAGACTATTAAGTGTGTGTACAACCTTTTTAGTATCAGTAATAATAGGTTCTGCAGCATCAGGCAGTTTAGCTAAAAAATGACGTTCAATAATATTAAAGAGTGTAAGCTCAACCTTTTTTGGGTCTACCAAAACAAATTTTATCTGAGATGGATGTTTTTTGTAAAGCAATGAAACAAGCACAGCATTTAATCCTACAGACTTTCCTTGACCTGTTGCGCCAGCCATAAGTAGATGGGGCATTTTTGCAAGGTCACAAATAAATGTTTCGTTACTGATTGTCTTGCCTAAAGCAATGGGCAAATCGAAATCGGTATTTTGAAATTTCTCAGAAGCAATAGCACTTCTCATGCTTACAATCTCAGGTTTTGAGTTAGGCACCTCAATACCAATTGTTCCTTTACCTGGAATTGGTGCTATAATTCGGATTCCCAATGCAGAAAGACTTAAGGCTATATCATCTTCAAGATTTTTTATCTTAGAAATCCGAACTCCGTCGGCAGGAACAATTTCATACAATGTAACTGTTGGCCCGATGGTAGCAGATATTTTTTTTATATCAATACTATAATTCTTTAGTGTAAAAATAATTTTGTCTTTGTTCGATTCAAGCTCTGCACTGTTTACACGAATGGTATCGCTACCTCTTTGCTCTAATAAATCAATAGGAGGAAATTCATAGCTTGATAAATCTAATGTTGGATCATAGGGCGCCATTTCAGACAATGGAATATCAACACCTACAACTTTTTCTGTTTCAAACTCTGGCAATAGTTCCTTATCTTCAACCATTGACTCTGAATTTACAATAGGATTTGATTCTTCTGAATTAGTAATACCATTATTTACCTCAAAAACTATTTCGTCAGTAGTTTTTTTTTGAGCCTCAGCGATAGGAGTTTGTTTTATTTCTAAAGTCAGTTCATCACTTCTATCAATAGTTTCTAATTCTTCATTTATGTTTTCGTTACGCTTAAATCTTAACTCTTGCTCTTTTATGATTGGAGAAACATAAACTTCTTCAGCATCTTGATTTGTATTGATTTTATTTCCTTCAACAACATCAATGCCTTCAAGCATTGGTTCTGATTTGGGCAAGCTTATTTTAAATTTCGGATTAAATCCGAGAATTAAAAATATAATGAATGAAACAGGTAAAAGTAAACCAGTACCAACTGAACCAATTGCAGCATTAAGCCACTGAACAGTTTGGTAGCCAACAGTTCCACCTAAATAAAAATAACTGTCGCTAAAAATAAATGACATTGCAATTGCAACCCAAACTAATAAAAACAGAGAAACTCTACTTGTTTTTGAAAGTGGCATTAATTCTGCCTTAAAAGCAACTTTATAACCCAATAAAGCTATGAGTAATGAGAATAAATAAGCTCCTACACCAAATCCTTTGTGCATGAAAATGTGAGATAGCATTGCTCCCGACTTACCTAACCAATTATCGACAATAACATCTTTGTTAGCAAATAGCGAAAAGAATGGTCCTTCTAATTTATCTTGGTCATTTTGCCATGTAAACAAGTAAGAAGTAAAAGCTATTAATAAATAAGCTGAAAATAATATTAATACTATACCTAAAGACTTTTGGAATCTTTCATCTTTGATAATAGCGATAAGTGCTTGTAACCTATTTTGTTTATTAACCTTTGAATTTATTTTGTCAATTTTTTGATTGGATGATTCAGCAACCTTTTCAACACGCTTGCGCTTAGGTTTGTTCTCTAAATTACTATCTTCTATTGGGGATTCCATTCCAAAAATTAGTTACTAAAATTATATTAATCAACGAACAAAACTAATTAAAATGTATGCCCTCAACAATATGAAATAATGAACTAACTAACATTACTTTGTTGAGAAAATAAAGCAAGTTGAAATTAAGTTTATTGCGAATTTATCTGACCTTGGTAAGAACTTGATAGGTAAAAGTCAAGTCGCAGGCCACCCATAGCGTATTCGCGGTTATAATTAACAAACATGCAAATACCTACTCCAACATCATAGAATACTTTTCTTATGAGCTGTGCTTCGCCATAGGCAGCTATGTTGTTATAACCAACATCATTTTTTAATCCCCATGCTTTTCCAATTCCCACTACATAGGCAATATTAAATAATTTGGTTTCACGTCTAATACAATAAGCGAGGTGAAAATCATTTAAATAATTTTTGGTGTAAGAGCCCCATAATATTGGCATTTCGGAACGATTGTAACCCACTTGAAAGAATAAATTTTTTATATGAAAATTATAGCCAACACCTACAGGTATGCTTCTTCTATTGCCAATTGCTTGGCCATAACCAATGCCAAAATTTACATAATTATTTCTGAGTCTATACCTGTTGCCCGAAATGTTTCTTTCTTTGGTTTTTTCATCACGTTTTTCAGTTTCTGTTTTTTGGCATAACGCAAAAAGAGGTAAGCACAATGCAAGCAGTACTATTTTTGTTTTCAGTTTCAAGTGATATAATTAAATTTAAATTTAGGTTTTAATTGTATTGCTAGTTAAATATTATTTTTTTGTTGGCATCTAACTTAAAAATATTTTTCTCAAGAAATTCTTTCGACTGAACAAAACTATCGAAATTTGAATTTATTTTTATTCGAGTAGTTTTGAGTAAGGTTATTAAATTACCAATAAAAAAACCACTTATTGCTCCTACTCCTCCACCTATTACTCCAAGAAACAGAATATTAATTGACGCAGAATTGCCATCTGAATCGCCTAAAACTAAACCACGAGTGCCATACAAAATAAAACCTATAAGTAGCGATGCTTGAGTAGTATTTCCGATATAATCTCGTTTGAAGTTAATTTTTTTTATTTGCCTATAATTAACTTGAATTTCTTTATTATCATTTGATTTATTCTTAAGTAATACAATTGATGAATCTTTAATTTCAATGAGATGTCCTTTTAAAACCTCTCCACTAGTGAGTTTTACAATAATTGGTAATTTTCTTTCTGCATTGCTATTGAAACTAAATGCGGTAATTAGGAAAACAATAAAAATGATTTGTTTTTGCATGTCACTAATTTTTATAAAAAGTAAATTTATTGATAATACTGCTAACGAAAATAAATTGGATTTATTGAAGGTGTTAGTTTTCATCTCTTACAAATATCATTTGGCGGGGAGAGTTTTTATCGTAAAGTGTAAGGATGTTGTGGTTTAGCGAATATCTTTTAGTTGAATTAAATGCATTAACAAATAAGTCTTCGTATTTCATTAATTCTTGGGTAGAACCAACCAATGTGTGTAATCCATGAGTATGTAATTCTAATTGGTTATTATATAAAACGCAATATCCGCCAGAACTTCCATTCACACCACCATTTAATATATACGTATCTAAATCAGTATAAAGATTTGGAGTGTTTTTCTGAAAATTGATTGAAAATCCACCATTACATGGTGGATAGAAAATTGAATCCTTGGCATCATATGTTTCAAATTTATATTGTTCTTCACCGCAGCAAATCATATTTGAATCAAGGTAAGTTGAGTCTTTCGAATTTCTGAAGCCAACAAAATTCCATATTCCCTCCAATCCATAATTACTATTTATATCAATAATATAAGGACGTTTAAATTTTAGAGGTTTATGCTCAATAATATCACAAAGTTCAAAATCCCTTGATTTGTTAGGACACTTATTTACTTTTATTTTGCCAATTACTCTTAGTTTATAATGCCTTGGGATATTTTGGATTGTGTCAGATTTGAAAGAGTAATAATCACCTTCTTCTCTAATAAAATGATTAATTAAATAAATTCGATTACCTCTTTTTTTACCAATTTCAGTAAGGTAAATTCTTTGCCTGTTCCATTCACATTGTGTGTTTGGAAATGGACGAAAAATTCCATCCATTTCAATAATTTTAGAGAATTCCTTCTCCTGCCCATAAGCAAAACAACCAACTAGAAGTAAAACTGTGAGTATTATTATTCTTGTTGGGCGTTTCATCTTTAGCTAAATGATTTTAATTAATAGTAATTTCTCATCATAAAATGAGCTTTACATTTATTTATATCCAATACGCTTTCTATTTTCAAAATCAACTTGCGCTTGTTTTTCTCCCACCAAATAATTCAATGCTTCATAAACATCTGCAAATTGCTTATCATACTTTTCTTCAATTTCCTTTAGTTTTTCAGTTAACTCCTTATTTGTTAGTGCAAAATGCCGCATCACTACAAATGCACGAATTATTTCAATATTAATTTCAATAGCTTTTTTACTTTTTAAAACTGTGCTTAGCATTGCAACGCCTTGTTCTGTAAATGCCATTGGTAATGCTCCTCAAATTTGCTTTTAGATGGTATCACATTTTGTGATACCATGTATTCAATTTCAGTGTGAGTAAGAGAAAACATAAAATCCTCTGGAAACTTGTAAATATTTCGCTTTACGGCTTGCTTTAAAGCTCTTGTCTCTACATCATAAAGTTCTGCAAGGTCAAAATCAAGCATAACTTTTTGCCCTCGTATCTCGACTATTTTACTTTTTATCTTATTTATCTCCATAAAAACTTACTTCAAACTTCCCACCATGTCTTCAGGCTTTACCCAAGCAGTAAATTGCTCGTCAGTAAGTAGGCCTAAATCAATGGCTGCTTGGCGCAAGGTTGTTCCTTTTTTGTGTGCTGTTTTTGCAATTTTTGCTGCATTCTCATAACCAATGTGTGGGTTCAATGCTGTAACCAACATCAAGCTATTTTCTAAATGTTGTTTGATGATGGGTAAATTCGGTTCGATTCCAACTGCGCATTTATCGTTAAAAGAAACACATGCATCGCCAATTAATCTTGCACTTTGCAATACGTTAGCGGCAATTACTGGTTTAAAAACATTTAATTCGAAATGTCCGTTACTACCACCAATACTAACTGCTACATCGTTGCCCATTACTTGAGCGCATACCATTGTCATAGCTTCGGGTTGTGTAGGGTTAACCTTGCCAGGCATGATAGATGAACCTGGCTCATTATCTGGTATAACAATTTCACCAATTCCGCTTCGTGGCCCACTGCTTAACATTCGTATATCATTCGCAATTTTCATTAACGAAACTGCACTACGCTTTAATGCTCCTGATAATTCTACCATAGCATCGTGGGCAGCTAAAGCTTCGAATTTATTTGGTGCAGTAATAAATGGTAAACCCGTAAAATCTGCGATTTTCTTAGCTACTAACACATCGTACCCAGCAGGCGTATTCAAACCAGTACCAACTGCAGTTCCACCTAGTGCCAATTCACGCACCATTTCTAATGCATTTTTTATGGCACGAATGCTATTCTTAATTTGTTGTGCATAACCACCAAATTCTTGCCCTAATGTGAGTGGTGTTGCATCCATAAAATGGGTGCGACCTGTTTTAACTATGGAGCTAAAATCTGCTGACTTTTTCTCAAGTGTTTTTAATAATAATTCCATTCCTGGAATGGTGACTTCCATTGCTAATTTATAAGCTGCAATGTGCATTGCCGTTGGGAATGTGTCATTTGACGACTGTGATTTATTTACATCGTCGTTAGGATGCAATACCTTTTTTTCATCTGTTAAATTACCTCCACTTAGTACATGAGCGCGGTATGATATTACTTCATTGGCATTCATATTACTTTGCGTTCCAGAGCCTGTTTGCCATATTACCAATGGAAATTGATCATCTAATTTCCCATCAAGTATTTCATCACAAGCAACTGAAATCATGTCGCGTTTTTCGGCAGTTAATACTTTAAGGTCGCAATTGGCGTGTGCTGCAGCTTTCTTTAAATATGCAAAAGCATAAATAATTTCTTTTGGCATACTTGCTTCTGGTCCAATTTTAAAGTTGTTGCGGCTGCGTTCAGTTTGTGCTCCCCAATATACATGTGCTGGAACCTGCACTTCTCCCATTGTGTCTTTCTCTATTCTGTAGTCCATTGTAAAAAATTATGAATTTTGAATTATAAATTATGAATTATTTTTGTTTGTGTTTTAAAATTTAATATTTAAAATTATTTTACGTAGTGATAATTCTTGTGGCCGTCCTGTACTTCAATTAGTATTACTTTATCAATTGGAATTACCTTATCAATAGAAGAAATAAATCTTGATTCAATTCCATAGATATTTCCATGAATCAATTGTGTTCTATCAAAATAAAAAACTCTTCTTCGCTTTATACCTTCAGAATTTAAATAAGTCACCCTCATCTCAATGGATGGTTTGTATTTTAATACAGAAGGCTTCCCATCTTTTGTTTGACATTCTATTTTTGTTAATGGAGCAGTTAAATATTCTGTAATAAAAAATCCTGGGCCTTGTACTCTAACTATTTTCAAATTTGTTGAATCTATATTTTCAAATTGTCTTTT
>JBEIDK010000153.1:0-7583 GCA_040383485.1 Flavobacteriales bacterium | reverse complement strand
ATATTTGCCATGCGCGCGTCTTAAATTCTTAAATGCTTGTAGGTAATATAGTAGTTTTTGTTCCAGTGTTTTTGTTTAATTAATCAACCAAAAATAACAAAGTAATTAGAGTATTGAATAATATATGTCTTAAATAAATTTAATGAAAAAATGTCAGATTTATCATACTTCATCAAAAGTAAAAAGACATTGTAAATATTAGTTCACCGCCTCTATTCGGCTCCATTACCAAATGGCACTTATCAGTTTAAATCTGATAAAAAATTGTGCTCCTTCATACACGACATTCTTAACTTTATACTTATAAAATTTGAATTATTTATCATATGGTATAAGCTGTGCTTTAATATAAGACACTATGCAAAACCCCGAAATGCTGCAAAAATTTAATTTTCAGAAATAACTAACTATGTGAAAAGAAGGTGTTATTCGCCTACTTTTTTATTTACATTTACTGCATGAACACAGATATAATAAATGAAAAAGACATTGAATTATTAGTGAATAATTTTTATAACAAACTTTTGCTAGATGAACTAATGGCACCTCACTTTCATGGATTAGATTTGAAGAATCATATACCACGAATTATTTCATTTTGGGAAATGGTTTTGCTAGACAAGCCTGGATATAAAACGAACGTGTTTGATAAGCATTCTCATTTGCAAATTAATCAAAAACATTTTGATAGGTGGGTTGAGTTATTCTCCGAAACTGTGGATGAATTTTTCATTGGAGAAAAAGCCAATTTAGCAAAGCAAAGAGCTGCAATATTAGGTTATACCTTTGGTAGTAAAATGGCAAGCAAGAATTAATTAACCTAATTTTTTTCTTGTGTTTTTGTGGGCTTCTTTAATGACTACTTTCTGCAAAACTCGTTTAATAATTAATTCAGATATTATTTCAATAAAACTTGAAGAGGGCTTCACTTTCGAAAGTTTATTTATTTGCTGCTCACTTATATCAATTCTATATAACAATTGATTGAGTTTAAATTTTGAATCATTTAATAGATTCTGTAATTCAGAATTAATTATTCTGAATATTAAATCGTAATCTGGTTCTAAATCAGCAATAAAATCAGTATTTACATTGCTATTATCAAAATCTTTCCTTAGTTGTTGAACAAACAATGCATACAATTCTGGATTTGATATTTCAATTACTAAAGATGGAAGCATATTTAATATATTGAACAAAGTAACCTATAAAAGATTAGAAAAATGAAAAATATATCATGAAATTTAATGAAGCTATACTTCATAGTTTCTAAAATTCAATTACTTTGGCAACTCAATTTTGAAATAAAATGTTAGATAAAATTGGTATTGCAAAACGAATAGCAAAAGAACTTCAAGATGGCTATTATGTAAATCTTGGGATAGGAATACCTACCTTGGTAGCAAACTATGTTCCTGATGGAATAAATGTTGTATTTCAATCAGAAAATGGATTGTTAGGCATGGGCCCTTTCCCTTTTGAAGGTGAGGAAGATGCTGATTTAATAAATGCAGGAAAACAAACTGTTACCACTCTACCCGGCTCATCAATATTTGATAGTGCAACAAGTTTTGCAATGATTAGAGGAGAACACGTGCAACTTACTGTATTAGGAGCAATGGAAGTAAGTGAAAATGGAGATATTGCCAATTGGAAAATACCTGGCAAAATGGTAAAAGGAATGGGAGGTGCAATGGATTTAGTTGCCTCCGCAAAAAATATTATCGTTGCCATGCAACATGTCAATAAAGCTGGTCAATCTAAATTACTTAAAAAATGTAGCCTGCCATTAACAGGTGTAAATTGTGTTAAGAAAATTGTAACTGAATTAGCAGTGTTAGATGTTACTCCTAATGGATTTAAACTTGTTGAACGTGCACCAGGAGTTACCGTTGAACAAATAAAAGCAGCTACTGAAGGCACACTTATTATTGAAGGCGACATACCCGAAATGAATATTTAGCAATTATCATGTGTGGTATTGCAGGTATTATTTCTTTAAAAAAAATTGACATTGTTGCTGCTATCAGCACAATGAGCAAAACCCTCGAGCACCGTGGTCCGGATGGCGAGGGTTTTTATTTTTTTAATGAGCATGATTGTGCAGCGTTTAGTTCTGACACACCAGATTCAATAAAATTTTCTTCCTTAAAATATGCACCGAAAACTTTTATAGGGCAGGCTCCAATAAACTCAAGTATCGCCTTTGCACATAGACGGCTCTCTATTATTGACCTTGAGGCAACTGGCCATCAACCTCAGTGCGACGAAAATGAAAACATATGGTTAACCTTTAATGGAGAAATTTACAATTACCTAGAGATAAAAATTGAATTAGAAGCTCTAGGCAATGTATTTATAGGGAAATCTGATACAGAAGTAATTATTAAATCCTATTTACAATGGGGTAAAGACTGTATTAAAAAATTTAATGGCATGTGGGCTTTTGCCTTGTTTGATAAGAGAACAAATGAAATTTGGTGCAGCAGAGATAGATTTGGTGTTAAACCCTTCTATTACATTTTAACCAAAGACTTTTTTGCTTTTGCATCCGAACAAAAAGCGTTACTTAAATTAAGAGGTTTTGGGTTATTAAATACCGAAATAAATAACAAAGCGGTATTCGATTACTTTATACACAGCCAAATAGAATACAATACAGAAGGTATGTTCAAAAATATAATTGAACTCATGCCATCCCATCATCTTATAGTTAATACAAAGAGTCTTGAAATAGAAATAAAAAAATATTATACGCTTGAAGTTAATAACGAATATGTCGACTTTAATGAAGCCACTTGTAATACTTATGCTGAAAAATTAAAATCACTTTTTGAAGATGCCGTAAAAATTAGATTACGCTCGGATGTGCCAATTGGCGCCTGTTTAAGTGGAGGCATTGACAGTTCGGCAATTGTTTGTAATATGCATATTATACAACCTGAAACCACTTTTCACACATTCACCACTTCCTTCTCAGAAACGAAATTTGATGAAAGTAATTTCGCGAAAATTGTATCTGAGAAATCCAAAACCAAATTCCATACTATTACGCCAAACTCAGAAGGTTTAATGAAGGACCTTGAAAGCTTAATGTATTGCCAAGATGTACCTATTTGGAGCACTAGTACATATGCACAATATAGCTTAATGCAACTTGCTAAGGAGAATCATATAAAAGTGTTATTGGATGGACAAGGTGGAGATGAATTATTTGGAGGATATCCACATCACTTACTAAGTTATACTTCGGAAAAAATTAGTCATAAATTATTTGAAGGATTAGGCTTAGCAATGAATAATGCTTCTTATCTTTCGAGGACATTAGTTAAAAATAATTTAGCGAATCAGCTTCCGAATTTTTTAATAAAAAACTTTCAAAATAGCACAAGAGAGGATATCAAATATTTTAATGAAGATTTTCTGAATAATAATTTAGGGTCATTCAAAAATAAATTTATATTCAAACTAGGTAGCCTCAATTTACAATTACAGCAAGAGTTTAATAATAGTCTTTTAAAAAACTACCTGAAGTGCGAAGACCGCTGCAGTATGCATCATAGTATTGAAAGTAGAACACCCTTTAGTGATGATTTAAATGTAATTGAGTATGCGATGCAAATTCCAGCATCCTACAAAATTCATAATGGAATTAGTAAGTTTATTTTGCGTGAGTCGCAGAAAGATATTTTACCAAATCAAATACTGAATCGGAAAGATAAAATGGGTTACAGCACACCAAATAATGATTGGATTTATGATATTAAAAATGATGTTAAACATTATTTTGACAACCCTATTTTAGAAGAATTTATGGATGTGAATTCTTTACTAAAAAACTACGACTCCTTTTTTGATAAAAGAAACAAACCAGAAACGGGAAGGATTTTTAAATTTATTAGCTTTGCCGTCTGGCTAAAAGTTTTTGACTTAAAATAGCTATAAGCCTAAACTGTACTGCAAGCCTGCGATGTAAATATTTTCAGGAGGAGAAATATTAAACTCGTTTTGGACTAAGTAATAAACTCCGATGGTATTCTTGAAATTAATTTTATAATCAAATCCAATAACATTTCTTATTCTATGCCATGTTTCATTAAAAACAACATCACTATTAGGCACAGCTATTTGATAACGTAACTCACATGAATAATAAATAGAATAGTTGTCATTAATATTATAATCTAACATCGTTCGCAATCTAAAATATTGTTCGGGTAAGAAAGCACGAGCCGATGAATAAACATTTTTTACTTCTGCTTGGTACCTAGCCCTTTCAGATATAGCAAATTTTCCAAACTTTTTTTTGTAAGTAACATCAAGTGATAACCTATGTCTAAAACTAACACTACCATCTAGGTCAAACTTATTAATAAATCTATATGAGGGTTCTATTTTTAGTCCTTTTCTTTTGTAAGAAATACCAATATTGGTATATAATAAATTTAACCTCGAATAATTTTCTTTTAGTCTTAATTCTTGGTCAAAGTTTATGGAGTAGTTTTTTTTTATTGGGTACTGAATTGAGAATGTATTCCATAGGCCAGCATCATTATTTAATTGCGCATAAGTAAAATTGGCAATAAGTGTACTACTTATAACTATTAGATAAAATGACTTAATTTTAAAAAATGTCATTAATCGAAAATGATTATTTGGTCAAGATTTACAACTTGTTTTTTTTCTGTAATGTTTGCTTCTCTAAGCACTTCAATTGTTTTATTTGAAATTTTTGCGGAAGAATCTTTAGATACAACAAAAATTCTATAATTACCTTTTCTTAAATAAGGAAATTCGAAGGTGCCATCAAAAGAAGTTTTTGTATTGTCTCCAACAACGTTATAATCTCCGTAAATGATATACACATTTTCTCCTTGAGCAGGAAAAGTATCCTTTGCTATGGTAAATGTATCATCATAATCAATAACTGTAACTTGCCCTTTAATAGTAGCTCTACCGCCCTTTCCTGGATCTTTTTTGCAAGCAGTAACAATAAAAATAAAAGTAATTAATACTAGGTATTTATTCATGATTTTTTTTTGAACTATTCGTAATAATAAATTTTTATTTGTGCTGCGTCACGCAAAAAGTCAATCCTCTGTATTGATAAACGATGAACTTTAATACCAGTTCGTGCTGTAATATCTTGTATTAGTTCAGCTTCCTTCTCAGCATTTACCAAGGTAATATTATCATATGAAATAATTTTCACTAACTCCTTCTTCATAAGAGTATTGCTTTCTAGCAGATATGTGATAACAATTATTATCGTATTTATTACACCTAAAAACAAGTACTCATAAATATCGCTTGTGTCTTTAATCTTAGTTACAGCAGCTATCAAGCCTATTGCAATTACTAAAAAAAGATAAGTCATATCTTTTATACTAATATCCTCGGTTCTATAACGCAGCATACTGAACACAGCAAACAAACCAAAAGCAGCTCCCATACTTAACTCAACTTTGTTCAACAAAAAGCAAATCAAAAAAATGATGATGTTGAAAATGAAGAAGGTAAAAAACAATTCGCGGTGCTTATAAATTGGGTAATAAACAAAACGCACCAGCATAAATACTGAGGCCAAATCAATCAAGATTCTTGCACCAAATTTTGACAATGTTTTATAAATTTCAGAAGTAGCTTCTATTGTTGTTTCATCAACCAATACTTGAAGTAGTGACATAATTTATTATCTTATTTATTTGTGTTAATCTTTCTTTAAAGGTATTTTTTTTTACATGCTCATTTGTAAATGCAATGGCCATACAGTATTTACTCATTGAGCCTTCTCTTATAAAATTCTTTTTCATTGCATTAATGAACTCAGATAACTGCTTATTATCTTGTTTAACTTCTGCTATTACAAGTGAGTTTAGGTTGGTTTTAATAGTGTTGTTATCAAACTCCATTTCTAAATCAATAGTTACTCTTTCTGCATTTGTTTTACTTACCAAAGTTATTCTTTTGTAATTAACCCAAACTACTGGTTTAAGTGTTGACGATAAAAATGGAAGTTTTGAATCCAAAAAAGTTGTTGAGGCATCATCCCATGTTGATGGTACTTCCTTTTTCTTTATTCTTTCCTTAATAGTTCTGCCTTTATTATTTTTAAACTTCACCTCTAAATAACCCAATGCCGACTCAACATATGTTCTATGTCTTATCTTATACCTGTTTAGTCTTCCGCTCTGATGCTTGTGATACAAATCAAAGGTTGATGTATCGTAATACAATGTCTCGTATTTACTTATTCGTTTATTTTCAATTTCTAAAATTTTATACTGGCTTTTTACGGCATCTAAAACTTGTGGTAAAATTGAGATATGAAATGTAAATTTTGTATCAGTTCTATCCATCAATTTTACTCTATCCATTTCCTTTAAAGTAATGGATTCAAAGTTTTGTAATAAAAAATTTTCTATCCCTTCAATCATTAATTGTACTCGTAAACAAATTTCTTCATGCTTTTTAACTTTCCTTTTTCGTCAAAAGTTTTTCGTTCTATTCTAAGCCCTTTCGCATCATAAACATACAAGTGTCTTTTTGTTAGTTTGTTATTTATATCATAAAAAAACTCTTCTTGTTTCTCACCATTTTCATTATGCTTCACAACTCTTTTTTCCTTTACCTTGCCATTTTCCCCTATTTCTATTTCCTCAATTATATCACCGTCAGCCTTACGTTTATATTTGTGACCCGACTTTAATTTCCCAACTTTATTATAAGAATATTCTTCAATTACCTCCCCATTTAAATCATAAACTGTTTTGGAGTCAATGATATTTTTCGAAGACTTAAAATCGTATTCGGTAGTACTTTTTATTTTATACTTCTTAACATTTAATTTATTTTGAGAGAATGCTACTTGAAGTGGTATAAAAAATAAAATGAGAATAATAAAATGAAATGATCTTTGTTTATTCATTGATAATAAGCTTAGAATTAAATTGTGTTTTTGTTGAAAGATTATTGATTGCAATAAAATACATTCCTTTACCTAAATTGGACGCTATTGCCTCGTTTCTTGAACCAGCCCAAATATTTTTTTGAAAAACAATTTCTCCAATTGCATTGTAAATTATTAGTTGGTAAGAATGTTTAAACTCTTCATCGGTATTAATATAAAAATTACCGCTAGAAGGATTTGGGAATATTGAAATTGAACTTTCAACTTCATAGTTAATAATTGAAGTAGCAGTTCCGTTGCTTTTAATTTGATGTGCATATATATCGGAATTTCCATTTCGTTTGTCTTGAAAAGCAAAAATGCAACCTCCGTTACCATTACTTACATTTTTTGGGCTAGTTTGATTTGCTGTTGCACTACTAACACAAACTCCATTGTTATTCCATAATTGTAGGCCTGATGTAGTAATTTTCTGTGCAAGGCAATCCCAATTACCTGGTAGAGAATCTTGCCAAGTAACTACTGCTTCGTTATTACCAACTCCAACAACATTAGGATTGAGTTGTGGGTATAATGCATTTGAGAGTAAAATGCCATTACTTGCCCAAACTGGATTTCCGCTGCCATTCATCATTTGAGAATATATGTGATTATTAACAGTTCTTCCATCTTT
>JBEIDK010000152.1:0-7646 GCA_040383485.1 Flavobacteriales bacterium | reverse complement strand
GTTATAAGGTGGTGGTCAATAATATGTATTGTGGTATGTTATATCATAACGAAATATTCGAGCCTATTTCAGTAGGTTATGCTGCAAGAGGTTATGTAAAACAAATAAGAGAAGACGGTAAGTTAGACATTACGCTTCAATCTCAAGGAATAGATAATTTGCTTGATGCACAAGAAAAAATAATTTCAAAACTTAAAAGTGCTAAGGGTTATTTGAATTTGAATGACACAACCGATGCAACTGAAATTAAAAACGCATTACAAATGAGTAAAAAGTCATTTAAGCGTGCTATCGGAATGCTTTATAAAGAGCAGAGAATAGTTTTTGAAGGGGAGGGGATAAGGTTGGTTGAAAAGTAATTATTTAATTGCCGCATGTTTCTTCCAATATTTTTTTCCGTAGCTACAAAATATTTCTTCATTGCTTTTAATATTTCTAGTTGCTATGAGGCATACCTTGTTATTTTCGTTAAGTCCTATTATTGAATTGTTTTTTAGCAAGCTTATTTTATCAATATTAGCCAAAGCATCATTGGCATATTTTGCAAAACAATCTGTATTCTTCGAGTCCATGATGGTTCCGTCAACCATATTGATGAAGTATTGATCTATGTTTTTATTTACTCTTATTGCTATTTCCTTATTGGATAATATTTCACCATAAAAAAAAGAAATCACTTCACCTTTATAAATTTTAATGGCGGTTCTTAAGCCATTGCCAGCATTTAGAATTTGCGAAGTTGCAACATATAAGTAATCACTCTCTAAGGCATCAATGCATTCAGAGCTGGTAATATTTTTTAGCAAAGCAGATATTTAAATGATTTATTTTTTCGACTTGTAATGGACAATTAATTCACTAAGCAATAAACCAATAATTACACCAATTACTAAAATAGAAATTATTTGAATTGACCTTAAATTTTCATTGCCTTGTAACCTGTCAAAATTTACAATAGCAATAACTAATAGGATGCTCAGTAATGGTAATTTTTTGTTCTTCATGATTGTTACTTTTTATAAAAATCAGGTCAAAGAAAAACTATTTAATTGGTTTTATCTCTATTTGTTTTACCCAAATAATATGACGCATAGCAGTCGTAAAATCACTAATACAAATCAAATTCATTGCACCGGTTTTTATAATGGGTTGATTATCTTTTTCAAATATAATATATGCGTTATCGCCGGTTGAAGTGTTGCTTAACTCAGCCCATGTAAAACATGCATTATAGTCATCGGTTGCAGTTACTATTACATTAAAATTTCTATTTCCATTAGGTAAATGTTTTATTCCTGCTTTTTTAATTATATCTTTCAGCAATACACCTTTACATTTTGCAAAGGTGTTTTTCACTTCGCCTGTGCCACAAATTACCTTGTAATCTGAAATTTCATGCACGTTCATTTTTCTGAGTGAATCAACGGTAAGTGTTAGTTTATTTTCTATCTGGCCAATAACTTTAATTGAATTTGAAATGTTAGATAAACTATCAGTATTTATAATTTTACTACTCTGTACTAATTTAGTTGAGTCATTGGCAATAGTTGGTTCATAAGATGAAGAAGAGTTGCATTGATAAAACAATACACCTAATAATGAAAACAAAATAGAAGTGATTATTGCATTTTTATTTTTCATACTATACTTATGGCTATTCATTTTATTTCATTTTTTGTACGGAAGCAATATCTTGCTAATTAATTCAATTTTAAGCAGTTTTTTAAATTAAAGAACATAGAATTCAAAAACAAAAACCGCAAATACTTATAAAATAAGCAATTGCGGTTCATTGTTGTGCGGATGAAGGGACTCGAACCCCCACGCCTCTCAGCGCCAGATCCTAAGTCTGGTGCGGCTACCAATTACGCCACATCCGCATTAGGGGTTGCAAATGTAATCGTATTTTCATAAAACACAAATTCATTAGTGTATTTGTGCCTGTTTTGCACTTATTTTTTCAATCATACTTGAATATAAGATACTTAGGGTGTCTGGTTTTAACGAATAGTATTCTATTGTTGCTTTTAGTTCTTGCTCCGTTACATGATAGTCTTTGAGAACCTTTGTTCTTAACTTAGAGTTAGGAATGGTATCGGAAGCATTTAAAAAATTAAGCGATTTTGCTGTACTAATAAAGTGTAAATCAATAAGAATATCGCAAAACTTTTTAGGTTCAATTTTTATAATAGCATTTTTATTTTCTGATTTGCATGAATAAATAAGATTTGATATAATTAATAGTATTGAAATAATATATTTACTCATTAATAATGTATTTTTGCTTCAGCACAATTTTAAAACATTTATGCAAACCAAATTCATAATTCTTTTCTTTTTTTTGTTAAACGGCGCTATAGCTCAAAATAATAACAAGGTTACCTATACACAAAATGAAAAAGTAAAAACCTTGTTAAACAAATATATTGAAGAAAAGAGATTAAAACCTGTTACTGATGGATATAGAGTGCAATTGCATTTTGGCAATGACCGCGACAAGGCGCGCGAAGTTAAAGCAAAGTTTTTAAGTGCATACCAAAATATTACTGCATACGAAAGCTACCAACAGCCAAATTTTAGAGTAAGGGTAGGCGATTTTAGAACCAGATTAGAAGCCATGAAATTTTTAAAAGAAATAAAAACAGAGTTTCCTAGTTCATTTGTAGTTACTGACGAAATAAAATTTCCAGAGCTTGGTAAATAAAAAAAAGCAACACTGAGGTGTTGCTTTTTACATATTTAAAATAAACCTTTCTACAATTGATCCATTTTTACTTTCATCGCTTTCGACTTTTCAGGCTGTTCGGTAAAAGTGTAAATTTGCTTTAAGCTACTATATAAATCTTTAAGAACCGATTTGTCTGTACTTCCAATTGCATCGCACTTTTCGAAGTGAGGCAATGCTTGTTTAAAAAATACATCTGCCTTTTTTGTTTCAGCCTCATAGCGTTTCACTTCGGCAGCCGACATACCTGTAATGGTATTAGCAAATTCAGTTTGTTTCACACCTTTGTTAAAGTATAATGCTCCTAATTGAAATAGGGCATCAAAGTAATTCGGGTCTAATTCAACAGCTTTGTTGGTTGCTTCTAGTGCTTTCGACAAATATTCTTCATATAATTTAGCTTCAACCTTACCTTCTTTAGGGTTTGCTAAATTGTCATACATAATCCCTTTATTCATGTATAACACTTTATTTGTTGGGTCTTTAGCTATTGCCTCATCTACGTTTTTCGCAGCCTCAGCAAGCCTTCCAGCTCCAATGTAAAAATTCATTTCTTCAAGTATCAATTCCTTATTATTCGGAAAAGCTGCCTTTGCCGTTTTAAGCGTATTTAAATATTCTGCATCATTCTTTTCAGCCTTGTATGCTCTTGCCAAAAATATATAAGGATTTATGGCATCTGCTTCTTTATAGGCAGAACCGTATTTTATTTTTATAGCTTCACTAAAATATTCTTTTGCCTTTGCAGTATTGCCAGCTTCATTGGCGCAAAGACCAGCATAGTATATACCAAAAGTGTCAACTTTTTGTAACAAGTCTTTATTAATGTTAATCGATTTTTCAAATCCGGCAAGCGCTTTTGTAAAGTCTTTATTTGTATATTCCTTTCCTGCATCATTAAAATAATTTCCTGCACACATTCTTAAACCATCCTTTGCTACATCATAATATTCTCCTTTTTTATCGGGCGTATTAGCAATTACCTGTTGGTATGAATTATACAACTCATCTAAAATATTTATCCCTAAACTTTTTACCTTATCTTCTTTGCTTAAAAATAAGGCAGTATATACTTCACCACGTTTAACCCAAGTTTTTGGTTTGCTTTTGGTTTCTTCGTTTGCAGCTGCCTCATCAATATACTTTTTAGCCTCTAACAAATCATCTAAACTCTGACTTTTTTTATAGTCGTTCAAATAATTAATGGCACTAACCACATTTTTATTTTGAGCCATGCTAACTGAAAACGTTGTTATGCATGCTAATCCTAAAATTATCTTCTTCATCTTAAATTTTATCTTTATTTTTTGTTTGTGGCAAATAACCTAAAATATTTTAAAAATAAATATACCTTTTCATAATTATTATAATAATTTTATACCATTAATTTTAAATTAAAAATATTATGCCATTAGGTTTTATAATTTTCATCGCTTTTGTAGTTATTACCATTGCCTTATCATTTGTAACGGTTCAGCAAGGTACCATTGGTGTAATAACTATTTTTGGAAAGTATAGAAGAATACTTGAACCGGGATTAAATTTTAAAATACCATTTATTGAAGTAATATATAAAAGGGTAACCATTCAAAACAAATCTGTTGAGCTTGAATTTCAAGCTACTACAATTGACCAGGCAAATGTTTATTTTAAAGCCATGCTGCTTTATGCAGTGCTTAATCAAAATGAAGAGACCATAAAAAATGTTTCATTTAAGTTTTTTGATGAAAGGAATTTGATGCAAGCATTAATTAGAACTGTAGAAGGAAGCATACGCGGTTTTGTAGCTACTAAAAAGCAATCGGAAGTTCTGTCTTTACGCAGCGAAATTGTGGCTGATGTAAAGGAACAAATAGACTTAACACTTGAGGGTTGGGGTTATCATTTAATAGATTTGCAGTTGAATGACATTACCTTTGATGAGGCCATCATGCGCAGTATGGCACAAGTAGTTGCAAGTAATAACTTGAAAGCTGCTGCTGAAAATGAAGGCCAGGCATTGTTAATTACAAAAACTAAAGCTGCGGAGGCAGAAGGAAATGCCATTAAGATTGCTGCTGAAGCAGAAAGATTAGCAGCTCAATTGCGTGGACAAGGTGTTGCTTTGTTCCGCGAAGAAGTAGCCAAAGGGATGACTCAAGCTGCTAAGGAAATGCAAACAGCAAACATGGATACTTCGGTTATTCTATTCTCGATGTGGACTGAATCTATCAAGCACTTTTCTGAAAATGGGAAAGGAAACATCATATTTTTAGATGGTAGTCCTGATAGCATGCAACAAACTATGAAACAAATGTTAGCTATTAATGGGAGTACATTGCTAGGAAAAGAATTGCCCGACACAAAATAATTATTTTGTAGCAGCTCTATTAAGGCGGTCATTTATTGCCTTGCCAAGAAAGCTATCAGGGAATTTTTCAGCTACAATAAAGTCAACATCTGTATTGTCGAAATAACGCAATGAAGTAAAAAGGTTGTGTGCAGCCTCTTTTAAATTTTCATTTTTCGAGAGTGTTTGATTGTCAACATTTTCAAAATTATATGCAGTAGAGTAGGAGATAACCCCAATTTTTTTTGACTTATTATTTTCTATGTAGCTTTGAATATTGTCAATATATAACGGCTTCTTCGGTGCATAATGGCTGTCGAGCATGCCTGGTGCTTTAGGGTTTGATGATTGGCTCAGTTTTATTTCAACCTTTCCAACCAGGCCTTCAATTTCTTCTAATGCAAGCCCCCCTAGTCTATACAATACAATTTTGCCGCCTTCCATTCCAACAATGGTCGACTCAAGTCCAATTTCGCAATCACCACCATCCAATATATAATCTATTTTACTTCCCAGTTGATTTTCTACATGAATTGCTTTTGTAGGGCTCACATAGCCAAACGGATTAGCACTTGGAGCCGCCAACGGAAAATCTAAACCAGATAATAGTGCTAATGTAATTTTATGATTCGGAATCCGAACAGCTACGTTTGCAAGTCCGGAGGTTACAATATCAGGAACTATGCTGGCCTTTGGTAATAGCAAAGTTAATGGGCCAGGCATAAATTTTTCAGCTAATTTATAAAGGTTAACAGGTATGCTAGTAGTTAAGGTTTCAATTTTTTCTAAATGGTTGGTATGTAGTATTAAAGGGTCGAAAAAGGGCCTGTTTTTAACTTCGAATATTTTAATCACTGCTTCTTTATCAAATGCATTCGCTGCCAAACCATAAACTGTTTCAGTTGGAATTGCAACTAATTTTCCATCTATTAATAATTGTGAAGCATGTATTATATCAGAACCTATCATTCAGCAAAATAAATTAAAAGAAACAAATAATTGATTTGTATAAGATAAATGTTTTCCTATTTTTGCCGAAGTTTAGAAAACGGAGAGATGCCTGAGTGGCCGAAAGGACATGTTTGCTAAACATGCGTACGGGTAACTGTACCGAGGGTTCGAATCCCTCTTTCTCCGCAAAGCCCTGATATGTCAGGGCTTTTTTGTTTTTTGGTAATGAACAGATATTTTATTTATATTATCTACTCGGTTTCTCATAATGTTTACTATAAGGGATTTAGTGAGGATGTCGAAAGACGCTTGCAATTTCATAATGATAATAGAAGTAAATATACCTCCAATAAAGGACCATGGGTTTTAGTTTACACAGAAAGTTTTGAAAATAAAACAGAAGCGTTAAAGCGTGAGAAAATGCTCAAAAAACAGAATAGAAAATATATTGAGTGGCTAATTTCTCAAAATGCTAAACATGCGCAAGGGTAATCTCGGCTGAGCCGAGAAGGGTTCGAATCCCTCTTTCTCCGCAAAATAAAACCGCAACTGCTTTAAAATAAAGATCTTGAGGTTTTTGTTTTTATTAAGTAGTCCACATTTAGCCAGCAACTTTAGAAAATTGATACAATTCTTTTGTAGAATCCATTTTATTAATCATTTTTGAATCAATTAATAATCAAATAAGAAATAATGATTAACGCTATACCTAATCCTAAAAAATCTTTAACCATTGACTATTCAATGGGAAATAGCAAGAAAGGAACCGAAAGGATTTCAATAATTAGTGATAAGTATAAATTAGTAAACAGAAATGATATTGTAAACCAATTCACATTCGATGCTCTAGAGTTTTTGAGTTTGGGTGTATTCATTGATATTAATTTATCTTCAATTACTGAGAATAAAACAACAATTGATATAGAAATACGAAGAAAGGTCGGAACTTTTAATCAAGCACATGAAGTAACTAATGCAAATAATCACATAACTAAAATAATCGAATTATTTTCAAAGGGTATTACAATGTCTGATGATGAAATTAATTTGATTACTGTAAAGAAAAAGGAAAACGAAGGTCTAATTGAAGTTAATGGTAAAATGGTTAGTAAGAATTATAATGCTAATCGAATATTTACGATTTTATTTGTTGTTGTATTAGCAATATCATTTGTTTATGCCTATATAAATAGAGTAAGGTAGGTTTTTATAACCTAAATCCTTAAGGCTTACCTTGCAACAAACTCACTTAAAAAAATATCTAGTTGAGCCATTCTTTTTTGGTCTAGTTTGATTCTTTTAACTGTCAATTTAATTGTACTTAAGTGCCTTTTATTTGGCGTCACCCAAGTTCGGTAAAATATCCATTACTACGCCGCACTAAAGGTCAAATTATAATTGACTAAACAGTAAGCTGAAATCAAAACAGCACAACCTGAAAATCAGATGTTCAAAAGAGTAGGGGACTGCAAAGTAAAATGGATTTTTATCATTATTAGTTGCTGTTCTACTATCTACTATCTACTATCTACTATCTACTATCTACTATCTACTATCTACTATCTACTATCTACTATCTACTATCTACTATCTACTATCTACTATCTACTATCTACTATCTACTATCTACTATCTACTATC
>JBEIDK010000151.1:0-7653 GCA_040383485.1 Flavobacteriales bacterium | reverse complement strand
TTAAAAAAGTATTCAACAAACCCAATACAACGGCTACCATTAAAGCACCTGTTAAACTAGTAACATGAACTCCAGGCAAAAAATAAGACAGCACAAAAACTACAATTGTACTGATTAAAAGCTTAATAATTAAATTCATTTGATTGTATTTAGAAATTTAAAATTACAAAAAAAGGCATCAATATTGATGCCTTTTTAGAAATTTATTTCAAATATTAATTCGAAGATACTATATTAATACCTGGGAAATAAGATGGATTATGTAATGGTAAATTAGCATTATAAAATTCATTAATCACTTTTATAACTTCATTAGCAATTACTGCATAACCACGTGCATTTGGATGAACTCCGTCTAAAGAAAACAATACAACACCTTCTGTAGCAGAACCACTAAAATAGTTAGCTGTATATAATTGTCCTGTTTCTATTCTTAAACCAGATACTAATTGATTCATAATTGCATTCATATCTGCAACAGCTATATCATTTGCGTTTGCAATAGATACAATAGCTGCATTATAAGCTGCCGTAGCATTAGCTACTTTAGCTTTTTCATTCGCTGTTAATACCCATTTGTTTGCTAAAGGAGCTGTAATCCCATTTAAATTAAAAGGAGCAGGAAGGCTAGCATTAACATTGTTTGGTGGCAATAAAATACCACTCGCAGTTAAAACTACTAAATCTTCAGCTGTTGCCAATCTTGATTTACCATATATAGCACCCAAGGCATTTGCATTAGAAACTAATAAAGGATTTCCTGAAGCATTTGCATAAGCTGTAATTTGAGCACTTAAACTAGTCAAATCAGAATCATTAATAAGTAAAGCATTATTAACTCCGTCAGTTAAGTTTAAAGGTGTAATTCGCCCATTAGTAGCCACTGATAAAAATCCATATAATTGAACCAACAAAGATGCTTGAGGATTAGATGCAATAGCAGCATCTGAAATAGCATTATATTTAACAGTTGTAAAATATGGAATAGAAGTTACACTAGGTACTGTTGCTACAACACCTTTTGCACCACCAGAAGTCAAGGTAGTAACTATTGTTGAATAAACACTAGCAAATACATTAGAATTTGTAATATCATTCATTCCATAAGTTGCAGGATTCATATTCCCAGTCGAATTGTGATCAGCCGCTGGCGTTACACCATCTGCTTGAGCACCACCACTAGTTGCATAAGCTAACACGTCATTAGCCCCAATCCAGTTAGTGAAAAAAGTTGGCACTTTAGACATCGCATCACCCAAAACTGTTGCTGTAGGAGAAGTTGCATGTCTTGTAAAATATGGATTCAATGCCCCATATCCAGGAAAAGTTAAATGAAACGATTTAGCACCAGGCACTCCCATATTGTTATAAGCAGTTGCCTGAGGAGTAAGTGTTATTGTAGGTGTTCCTGCAATTGGCTGAACACCACCAACAGAAGCATTAATTACTAATCTAGTTCCTGTTAAACCTTGAATTCCTCCTAAATTATTCACATCTTCTGCATAAGATGGTTGGGTAAAAGCCCCACCACCTACTAATGCAAATTGTTGCGCTAATAAATTTGGAAACGAATAAGTCTGTCCTACTCTAGAAACAGTTCCATCCATGTAACCTGCAGTTAATGAGTTTCCAACTGCAACGTATGTAGTAAAATCAGCATCTCCAGCAGTATAATTTGCATCTACTGTATTTTCAAATTCTGGTTCACAAGAAGCAAATCCAGCAGCTATAATAGCTAAATATATAAATTTATTTTTCATTTTTCTGTTTATTAAAAATTAGAACCCGTAAGTAATACCAATACCTGGTGAGAAAACTGAAGATTTATAAGTTCCACCAAATGGTAGTGTATTTCCGTTTTCTTGATAGTAATTATAAGAATTATCTGTTTCGTCAAAATGTAAATATAAGAATGAGAAATCAACTCCTAACTTGCTATTTACTTGGTATGTTAACCCTCCTGTATAACCCATTGAATCATTTCTTGGAGTTTCTGGAGCAAAATAACCATCTTGAACTGGGCTTTCATCAAAATACCAACCTGCTCTGAATGTAAATTTATCATTTGCTTTATACTGAGTACCTAATCTATAGGTACTAGAGTTTTTATAATTTCTTGGATTATTTGATGTATTTCTTATAGAACCATCAGCATTAAGGAAATCAACAGTTAAAGCTTTATAAACTCCCCACATTGCTCTATTATAATCGAATGCTAAAAGCCATTTGTCTGTAACTTGATACGACATACCTACTGTTAATTCTGCTGGTAAAGGTAAATCTGCATTAAAAGTAGTGTTTTGAAGTGTTGGTGAAGTTGCAGCAAAACCAGGAACATCGTTAAAGTTTGCATCACCATCACGCGCTTCCATAATAATTTCAGAACGATAATTCATACCAATTCTAAATTTATCAGTTGGATTAAACATAAAACCAGCTGTATATCCCCAAGCGGTAATTCCTTTAGCGTCTAAAGTTACATCTGTTCCACTTCCATCAACTGACAACAATGGATTTATCGCTACATTTCTATTAAAATTGACTGAACCTGAAGCAAAAATTGGACCACCACCAATACTAAAATGTTCTCCAACTCTTACTGATATAGAAGGTTGAACGAATATGGCAGCTAAATCAATATTGTTTACTAAATGTGCTCCTTGCCAATCTTGATCCCACTCTACAGAACTTCCGTAAGGTGTATAAACTGCTAATCCAGCGGTAAACCAATCATTTAATCTATAAGTAGCATAAATACTAAATGGAGTTCCCAAGTTATTGGTTTCCGCTTCCCAATTGTATTGAGAATTTTGAAATTTTGTGTTTGCAAATAATCCGTTTCCACCTACCGACAAATTGAATTTTTTATCTAAATAAGCCATCCCCGCTGGATTGAAGAACGCAATCTCTGCACTGTTTACTACAGCTACACCGGTGTGTCCCATAGCTAATTGTTTTTGCCCTTGGATACTTACTCTATATCCACCTGCAAAAGCAGAAGAGCCAACCAAAGCCAATAATGTTAAAGAAAGTAATTTTCTCATAATGTAAAAATGTGTTAGTTTTTTTTCTGAATTTGTAATAATCAATACTTCAAAATTATAACAAAATATGAATTTTACAATTTTTTTAACTAAAAAATTATGCATGCATAATTTTTTAGCCTTTTTATTTAATAAAATCTAGTACCGTTGATAAAAAATCTTTGGGGTTTTCGGCATGCAACCAATGCCCTGCATTTTTTATCGTTTTTATACTGGCAGAAGGAAAATGATGGTAAATAGTTTCGAAATCACTATCCAAAATATAATCGGATTTATCTCCTCTTAAAAACAAGGTATCTTTAGAAAAAGTATTTTCAAAAGGTAATTCCGTTCCAACTGTTTCAATCTTTTCATTAAAAACTTTTAAATTAAATCGAAAAGCTAATTGCTCAGAAGTTTCCCAATATAAATTCTTAAGTAAAAACTGTCGTGTTCCAAAATCTTTAATATAACCTGAAACTATCTCTTCTACTTCTACTCTACTCGGTTTTTTTAAAAAATCAACAGCGTTTAGTGCCGCTAAAATGGTTTGATGATGTGGCGCATAATATTTTGGACCAATATCAGCCACTATTAATTTAGAAACCAATTCAGGATAAGTTGTTGCCAAAAGCATAGCTACTTTTCCTCCCATGGAATGTCCAACAATAATGATATCTTTTAATTGATGGTGTACACAATATTGCATTACATCAGCTGCCATAACATCATATGAAAAATCATCCGTATGAAAACTTTTTCCATGATTTCTCAAATCTAATGCATGTACTTGGTATCCTTCATTTGCAAATTGAGTTCCTAATGTTTTCCAATTGTCTGACATTCCTAAAAACCCATGAATAATTACCATCGGCTTTCCTTCTCCTTCTATTCTCGAATGCAACAACATTTTATTTTAATTTTTGAAGATACATATTCACCACATTTTCTAATCCTAGAAATAAAGATTCCGAAATTAGCGCATGACCGATAGAAACTTCTAACAAATTTGGAATATTATCTTTAAAAAACTTGATATTATCTAAACTCAAATCATGTCCGGCATTGATCCCCAAACCTAATTCATTTGCTTTGATTGCTGCTTTAACATACGGCTCAATTCCGTTTTTATTTCCCAAATCGTACTCATGTGCAAAGGATTCGGTATACAACTCAACGCGTTCTGTTCCGGTTGCTTTAGCACCTTCAATCATTCGTTCATCGGCATCCACAAAAATGGAAGTTCTAATTCCGTTGCGTTGAAACTCTTGGATTATTTCACTCAAATACGATTGATGTTTAATAGTATCCCATCCAGCACTTGAGGTTATAGCTCCAATAGCATCAGGCACCAACGTAACCTGAGTAGGTTTGCATTCTAAAACCAAATCAATGAAATTATGTTGTGGATTTCCTTCAATATTGTATTCTGTATAAACAACCGATTTTAAATCGCGTGCATCTTGATAACGAATATGTCTTTCGTCTGGCCTTGGATGAATAGTTATTCCTTGTGCTCCAAACTGCTGAATAGCTGTTGCAACTTTCAATAAATCAGGGACATTACCACCTCTAGCATTACGAAGTGTAGCTATTTTATTAATATTTACCGATAATTTTGTCATGATAATTTTAAATTTATACAAAAATACAAAGTATAAGTTAGCCAGCATATGGTATTTTTTGATTATTTTGCGATATATTTTCAGTAAAGCGCTATGAATAATTTAACAAGCTACATTAACAACGAAATAAAACCGCTAAAGCATACCCAAACTATTGCTAATGCGCAGGATTTATTTTTAGACATACCCTACACTCATTTCCCCGTAACTGAAGAAGGCATTTATATGGGTTGCATAAGTAAAGAAAATGCAGAGCTACTAAACAGTGAAGCACTTATAAATGATAGTCGCTTTAATTTTGATCGTTTTTTTGTACGAGAAAATATGATTTGGCTAGATGTTTTAGAAATTTTCGCTAAGAATGATAGCAATATAATTCCTGTTTTAGATACAAAAAACACCTATCTTGGCTATTATGAATTAGAAGATGTTATCCGTTTTTTACATGAAACTCCTTTTCTAAAAGAAGAAGGCGGAATTATTGTGGTCGAAAAGGAAATAGATAAATTTTCGATGAGTCAAGTAGCGCAAATAATAGAAAGTAATAACGCAAAAATTTTAGGTATATTTATCTCAAATGTAGTAGGAAACAAGGTTGAAATTACAATAAAAATTAGTCAAAGCGGAATAAACGATATTATTCAAACTTTTAGACGTTATGAATATGAAATCATATCGGAACACCAAGAAGACTCCTATTTAAACAGTCTTAAAGAACGCTCTGAATATTTAGACAAATACCTGAATATTTAAAAAATAAAATTATGAAAATAGCGCTCTTCGGTCAATATTACCAAAACAGCACCGCTGAAATCGTTCACAAAGTAGTTGATTTTTTAGAATCAAATGGGATTGCAATTGCATTTGAAATTAATTTTTTAGCCATTCTAAAAGAAAAAAACATCCTTTCTAAAACCTACGAAACTTACGCTGGCTACAGTGATTTAGATGCAAATCATACTGCATTAATTAGTATTGGCGGAGACGGTACAATTCTAAAAGCAGCCACATTTGTAAGAGATAAAAATATTCCTATTATTGGAATCAATGCAGGAAGATTAGGATTTTTAGCTACCATACAATTTGAAAATATTGAATCGCTATTACAAAAACTGCTTAATAAAGATTATGCCATCTCCAAAAGAACTCTTTTAAGCATAGAAACTTCTCCGAAACATGACAATTTTTCGGATTTAGATTTTGCGCTAAATGAAGTTACCGTAGCCAGAAAAGATACTACTTCGATGATCACAATTATTACGTATTTGAATGGTGAATACCTTACTTCGTATTGGGCAGATGGTTTAATTATTTCAACCCCAACAGGCTCTACGGGTTATTCGCTTAGTTGTGGAGGTCCAGTTCTAACCCCCAATGTTGAAAGTTTGGTTATTACACCAATGGCACCCCACAATTTAAATGCAAGACCTTTAGTAATTCCAGATGACATGGAAATAGAACTTAGAATTTCGGGCAGAGAAGAACAGTTTTTAATTTCGTTAGATTCCAGAATTTCTGCAGTTTCAAAAGAGACAATTGTGAAAATTAAAAAATCCTCATTCTCCATTTCAATCATTGAATTTAAAGAAGAGTCCTTTCTAAATACAATACGAAAAAAATTACTTTGGGGTGAAGACAAAAGAAATTAACATACTATTTATATCATTTTTCATTTTTTAGCGTTTTTAACATGCTAAAAGACAACAAAAAAAACCTTTAAAATAGGGATAAGTAGTCATTATTGTTATATTTGCAAACTATTTCAAAAAATGAAGCACTTTTTTTTATATATATCATTGATTATCTGCGGGTTCAGTACGTATGCTCAAATAAACGAATTGGGGGTATTTATTGGTGGCGTAAACTATATTGGAGATGTTGGCCCAACCAAATACATTGCCCCAAATGAATCGGCATTTGGAATTCTATACAAATGGAACAGAAGTCCTAGACATTCCTATCGATTTTCTTACACACAAGGAAATATAAATTCAAAAGATATTGATAGTGATGTTCCTAGTAGAAATCTAAGAGGTGTTTCATTTGAAAATAGTGTAAAAGAATTTTCTGCTGGATTAGAATTTAATTTTTTAGATTTTGACTTACACGACTCAGATGCAATAATTACACCTTATATATATAGTGGCATTAGTTACTTTATATATGACGAAATTTTTATTATAGACCAAACAAGCCGAGTTGATTACCAAAGTAGTGCTGCCTCAATACCAATGGTTATTGGAGTGAAAGGAAGATTTTTAGAAAAATTTATTATTGGAGCTGAAGTAGGAGTTAGATATACATTTACCGATAACTTAGACGGAAGTAATCCAAAGAATGATAATTTAGAATCCTTGCGTTTTGGAAATTTAAATAGTAATGATTGGTATGTATTTATCGGTTTAACATTAACATATACATTTGGGAAAAACCCATGTTTTTGCGGCGAATAAAGAATGGAACTAGTTCAACAAATAAATACTTCAACCTTACCCAAACATTTGGCCATTATTATGGACGGAAATGGAAGATGGGCGAAACAAAAAGGTTTAATTAGAGCCTTAGGGCATGAAGGTGGAACTAAATCTGTTAAAGTTACTGTAGAAACTTGTGCAAAGCTTGGGATTGAAAACCTTACACTTTATGCTTTTTCAACTGAAAACTGGAACCGACCAAAATTAGAAGTTGAAACCTAATGAAATTATTAATCTATTCTTTAAAGAAAGAAATTAAAACATTACAAGCCAATAACATTAAATTAAATGCTATTGGAAATTTAACAAATTTACCGCTAAAAGTACAAAAAGAATTACAAGAAGTAATTGACAAAACTTCTGAAAACACTAGGATGACACTAACTTTAGCACTAAGTTATGGCGCTAGAGAAGAGCTAATCCAAGCTGTTAAAAAAATTTCCAACAAAGTTAAAAATAATATAATTTCTGAGGAGGCTATTGACGAATCAATTATTAATCAGCATCTTTACACACACAATTTACCTGATG
>JBEIDK010000150.1:0-7655 GCA_040383485.1 Flavobacteriales bacterium | reverse complement strand
GGCGGCGCTTCGCGCCGCCCCTTTCCTTTCCTATTTTTATTCGCAACTTGTCATTCCGAGAGTATCGAGGAACCTTAATTAATTTACACCATGTGCAGTGTGATGATTCTATATTTTTTAGATTCCTCACTCTGTTCGGAATGACAACATCATTTGTTAGCAGGGGGAGGAACAATGGGCGGCGCTTCGCGCCGCCCATTGTTCCTCTTTTTTATCAGCAATTTGTCATTCCGAGAGCAACGAGGAATCTCTTTTAGGTTACTCTATTCCATTCTGCTTCAATTACGCAGAAAGTTCAGAATGACAGCATCATTTGTTTGCATTTGTGGAATCTATCTTTTCAATTTTACCATTGGTATATAAATCTTTCCAAGTAGGATTGGCTTTAATTATTATTGCATCTTTCTTTATTCGCGAGTATCCTTTTAATTTTTTTTCTCTGTCTATTGCTAAATCAATCCAATCAAAAACTTCATAATACACTAGCTTATCTACATTGTATTTTTCTGTAAAGCCTTTTATACGTTTACTTTTATGTTCAAAACATCGCCTTACCAAATCGTTTGTAACACCAACATAAATAACGTTGTTTGTTTTGTTAGATAAAATATAAGTATAGTAAATATGGATTTGCATAATTATACTTTTAAAACAATTCTAATTGTTGAGGAATGTTTGGCAGTTCATGTGATTTTTTCCCATAATAAATTTCCATTTGAGCAAACTGCTTATCGGTTATTTGTAGTATGCCTATTTTCCCTAATTCAGGTAAATTGTTTTTTACTCTTCGTTTGTGTACTTCCGCATTTTCTGAACTTGCACTATGCCGTACATACAAGCTAAACTGAAACATACTAAATCCATCTTTCATTAAATCTTTTCTAAACTTGGATGCAACCTTGCGTTGTTTTTTTGTTTCGGTGGGTAAGTCATACATTACTAATGTCCACATGATTCTATAAGCATTTAAACGTTCAGATGAAATCATATCAGCCCCTCCCAGCCTCCTCAAAGGGGAGGAGTTTTGAAGTAAATAATTTAGTACATATTTTCATTCTTCATTTGTTTAAGTCTCCCCTTGGGGAGATTTAGAGGGGCTACATTTCAGGATATAAAATTTTACGCTGTTCGCCAGTAAAGCATTTTACAAGGCTTACTGCTGTGCGTTGTGTGGCATTCATTAAGGGGCTTTTTTCATCATCAATCATCACATCCATAGCAGGTATTTGTAACATTACGGCCTTTATTTCTTTGCTGATGTCGTCATCAATTCCATGCTCTTTGATAATATTGCAAACAACCTTATCAACTAATGGTCGGTAAGGTTCCATTAAATCATCGGCTAGGCAATAGGCATTGTATTTATTGCGATGGAATATTCCCAGTGTTGGAATTAAGCCCGCACCCACAATGCTGCGTGCCATGGTTGCCCTTAATATTGCATAAGCATAATTAAAATAGTTATTTGGAGGTAAGCCTTCCCGGTGTCGTATAAATGCAGTCCCACCCTGACCCTTTCCTTCTGCGGTATTGGAGCAGAATGAATTTGGTAGGGAAGTAAGTACTGGAGAAAGATTTCTCCAGTAATATGCAGCTACTGTTGCCTCGCAGTTGTCCGAGTCACCACTTTTTACATTGCGTATGTAAGGTGTAAAGTATGCATTATCAATGCCTAAGTTTTTGAAGTTAGCGGCTTGATTCTTTATTTTTTGAGTAACCGTTTGCGCCCACAACTGTTTCTTTAATGGTTCGGTAGCGTCTATTTGTGCTCTAAAACGCTCGGTTTGTATGGTGTTACCGCTTAGGGGTAATAACAAACCAGTAGGATGATGTGTTTTGTCGCAGGTTACTAATGCTACATTATTATCTAAAAGGGCTTCAATAATGGCTTGTGTAATGGTTATTTGTTTATGGTCTAACACCACAATCCCAATATCTTCAATAGGTATTGTGGCAATGGCTTCTTTCTTAAAATTATCTGGCAATAAATCATTTTTCTCTACTTCTGGTAAACGCACAACCAACTGAGTATCTTTCAAGCTCAAATACGCAGGGTTTCCGAAATATAGAGTTCGTTTAATCATGAAACATTGTTATTAAATACCTTTCATTAAAATAGAGATTCCTCACTATGTTCGGAATGACAGAAGCCCTTAGACAGTGAAGAGGAAAAAGGATTGCGCGCGACGCGCGCAATCCTTTTTCCTCCATTTAAACTTTACTTTGTCTGTCATTCCGAGAGAAACGAGGAATCTCATTTTTCTCTACTTCAGGCAAACGCACAATCAACTGAGCATCTTTCAAGCTCAAATAAGCAGGGTTTCCGAAATATAGAGTCCGTTTAATCATTTAATATTTTTCAATTTTGCCAAGTCTATTAACTTGTATTTTGATGCACACATCTTTTATCATAATTCCTTCAAAATCTTTTTCCATTTTATTAAGAGCCGAAAACTCTACCTTATTGACAATTGAAATTGCAATGTCGTTTCTGATTAAGAAACATTGTGTGCCTGAAAAGCTGACAACTTTATAAATCCTATTACATTGTTCATTATTTAGCAAAAGTAAATTTGAAGGGCTATTATTCTCAATTTCTTCTTTAGTTGGCACATATACCAAGTCATTAGGACATAAGAAAAATAGCAATTTGGCGCCATTTGCATTTGTTTTCGGAACTGAACAATCCTCGGGTTTAATATTATTTAATGCACCTTGCTTTTGATTTTCAATTACAATGTTTAATGGGATAGTTTCATAATTTCGTTTTCCTTTTTCATCTTGATAGATGGCGAAAAATAAGTTTGTGCCTTTTGCAGCTTCAACAAATTTGTCTTTTTTATTACCACTTACCCCGACACGAAACTTATTTCCTTTAGGTTCATAAGTGCGAATTTTAATGATTGGTTGATGAAACTTTCCATTATTTAAAACTACAATATTTTTGTTCAATTCTTCAATACCGTCGGGAGAAAATGCAAGTTCTGGTTGCTCAGTGATTTCATCCTTCTCATTAAACTTATTATATTTATAAAGGTGTTTTAAAAGTATTTTTTGAATACCGGTATCAGTTATAGAACTTTCAATTCTTTTTGAATCAAAAGTTTCATCAAGTTTTACTCGTGAAGCAACATTTTCAGAATCAAAATAATAAATTTCAACTCTCGAAACATCTTTCGAATTCCATTTATTTTCAAGGTCTTTGAAGAATTTCAGAATCTTCTTTTTATCAAAATTATTTTTTATTAATACTTGAATTTGTTTTTTTAAGTGTTTATCAATTATCATTTCACAATTATCAATTGCTGCTGATAATTGCACTTGTTTTTTGCTTCGAATTGTCACACTCCCCGAAATGGTATCCTTGTGCATAGGCTTACGAATAGCCCAACTTTCTCCTTTTGTTTGTTTTACTATAACCTTTTCTCCATTGTGAAATTTTTGATAATAATTTACGGTTTTATTTATGACTCTAATGTTTTGTTTAAAGCTAATTATGGTAGAAGTTAATTTACTTTTTGTGTCATGCGTAAATGAGGCCCAAGGCTTATTAAAAATCCATTTGTAATTTTCTTTATTTGATTCATTATACTTTTTTGAACACAACTTATTTCTTAAATCAAACCGTAAGTCTTTAGCCTTTGCATTAGCGTATTCATTGTTTAAATAATTGATATGGCTTCTTGTTGCACACGCAATTACTAAAGCATCTAATGCATGGTGCCTATGGTCTATTCGTTTTTTGTTAAAGCCTTTTTGTATTGCTAATGGTACTTGTGTTTGAAACACTTTTTTACCCTCTTTATTTTTCCACTCGCCAAAATTGCTACTCTTAGTTAATTCGTTTAACCTTTCAAAACGCGGAGTAATAATATCATTCCATATATCATTCAAGCCCCAATCTTGTTTTAATGTTGTAGTTATTGAACCATTACTAGAAAGAACGTTTTTAGAGGTTAATTCTTGTTCATTTTCTTCTCTTACAATTTGCGACAGAATGTTCTTTACAACTTTACTTATGTATCTGCTATCATTTAATTGACGTTCAATAAAACTTTCAGGAATATCTTCCATCAACAATTTTTTCATTTTAGACCTTGACTTTGAAAAGTTTTCTTGAACAAAACGCTCATATTCTTCAATGCTTAAAAGAGTTACTTCTTTGCCTCCACTTAATTCTATTTTTTTGCGATGATTCGTTTTGATGTAAGCATAAGCCGTGCTGTTATCTTTGTCTTTGTTCACTTCTGATTCGCATATAACTTTATTGGTAAAAGAATCATCAAAAAACCTTGATTGTGGTATAATATGTTCTATTTCGTAAGTAGGTGTAAACAATTTACTTAGAGGGATTACTTCGCCTGTATAAGGCGAACGGTACTTTTGGTCTAACCAAAGTTTATACCTAGTAAGTTCAGATTTACTAGGTTGTGAAGACTTGCTTATTTTCAGTATTTCTTCAGGAATTTCATTTACAGAGTTTAATACACCATCCTCATAAATTTTTAGTATTTCTTGCTGACTTGGAGAATATGGGCGAACATTTTCAACTTTATGTTCTGGATTTAATAACTCCAATAATAGTGCCTTTATTCGGAGGTTATTATTTTCATTATTAGTAATTTGAGTTGTCATTTGCTTGCGCTTATCGGCAGGGTTTTTCATTTCTCTACCAAGCTCAATATGAATTTCATCAAAATAGTTCACTTCACTATTTCCATGAATTTTCCATATGTCTTTTACTACTCTTAAGGTTTCAGCAATTACTTGTTCAACAATTGGGTTGCGTAATGAGTGTTGTTTGAATTCCTCTTTTAAAAAGAATTCTATATCTTTTGGACTAGTCCATTTTTTGGCATTACCACTTTCAGAATGTCTATCATAAACGACATAGCTTGCAAACCAAAGTGGTAATCCTTTAAAATCGTTTACTGTATTTAATTTTATTGCTTTTTCTCTTACACGTTCATTTATTTTCTCATCAGCAATACCATCAATTATATTTTCAATTCTTTTGACGGTTTTATTATCAATTTTATTTGCATTCCAATAATTACCAAATCGCATAAGTGATAATAATTTCTTAATTGCTTTAGCCGAATAAGAACCATACTCTTTTTTGTAAGGAGGATATTTTTTGAATGAATCAACAAAACTATTTACATCTAGATTATGTTTTATTGCAAATGATTTTAGCGCACGTTCAATTTCAAGTTTGTCTTCTACTGAATATAAAATGTGCCAAAGCGCTTCTTCAATTTCATTGGTTAAAAAATTTGTAGGTACATTTCGTACCTTTTCTAATCTTGATTTTATTTGGTAGTAAGTTTCGTTGCAAGGATATTTTTTCTCATTATCATCAATGTAATTCCATCTGTATTTTTCAACTTCCTTTTTTAGATTAAAGGCAGGATATTTCAAGAAAGCTTTCTGGTCAATATCCTTTTTATCGTTAAGCCATTCAAATAAGTTTAACCAATCTTCTTCTGATTTTAGAAATTCATTTGTAACATTTACATCGGTTTCTAATTTGCCACTAACCTCTTTTTCTCTTGCATAAATTTTAAGGTTCTGAATAAATTGTAACAGTCTAAATTCTTGAAATAATGGATGTGATTTAGCTATACACTTAATTGATTCGCTTTTCTTTTCACCATTTAAATTATAAGTTCTTTTTTCAAAACTACAATCGCTTATTTCTGACTTTTTACTTTTAAGTGGTCGTTGATAAAAAATAATATCGTTAATGAATAAGTAATTAAATCCTCTATTTGAAATTGTATTTCTGTGCGTCTCATTACTTTCATACAATTCTTCAATGCAGGCTTCATAAAGTTTTGTGTTTTTTAATTCATCATGTTCTTCAATTTGCTTCATTAAAATTTGCTCTAATTCACTTTTATAAAACTTACGTTCAATAGTCCTCACTAAGCGCCCTTTAATTTTTTGATTGGGGTTATGTAAAAGGGTTTCATAAATGTATGAGCCAACGGTTTTATTACTTCTTTCAATATCAAATTCTGTTTTCTTTTTAATCAATGTCCAATCGTCTTCGGCTGGTGCTCTAAAAGAACGTTTTTCTTTGCCTTCTTTATCTGTTTTAATACTTCCATCTTCATTTAAGTCTGTAGTTACGATAAACTCTTTTACTTTGCCTGCCCAATCTAAAGGGAACTTGCTAGTGCGCCTGTAAATCCAACCATTTTCAAGATGTACATTATACCAAACTTCATCCTTCTTTTTATCCCCGCTGTCTTCTACTTTTAAAACTGTTAGCGAATGAAATTCTACTAATTTATTATCACTTTCATCAGCCTCTTCGCCTCTTAATTGATAATAGCCTCTTTTTTGATTGAAATGCAATAAGAGCCAAGCCAATTCTTCTTTTTCTATTTTAGAATGTAATGCCTTTTTTCTTAAATAGTATATAGTCCAATCAAATGGAATTTTCTTATTATTCTCTAATACTCTCGGTTGATGAATTGCAAAATCTTGCAACATTTCATTGAATGATTTTTGAAAAATAAATTCATAATTGTTGGTAGTTTGATTTTTTTTATAAACCAACTTCGGTTCTGATTCATTAATAAATTGCCCTAGTTTATTTTTAAAATCAATTTGCCTTGCATAATGTTCAGGTAAAAAACCTAAAATATTTAATACTCTGTGCAATCGTTCTCTTCTGAGTAAAGCTCTCTCTCTTAAACGCCTAACACCTCTAAAACCTGTTCTAACTTTTGTTTGGGTTTCTGTAACTCCACTATCAAACTTACCCATTACATCTTGCGACATTGGTATAATTCGACTACCAATATTAATAATACTACCAACCTTGTTTTCAAAGTCTTGTTCAATCAAAGCCCAACCTATACTGTTGGTTCCCAAATCTAATCCTAAAATTTTTTTCATATCAATTAATTTATATATTTGTCTCACATTTTGAAGCTATTCACAATAAGGATTATTCCGTTGTGAAAACATCTAAGGCGGGAAGCAATTCTCGCCTTTTCTTTTCCCAAATATATTTTTTATATTATACAATCTATAATTAAACTGTTTCTATTTCGCTTATTCATTCAATAAAATTATTTTATTCTAGCTTTTTTTTAATGAAAACTAGCATTTATGCTATGCTACAAGGCAAAACTAAGTTGTTATAATACAACACCACTTTGTTATATGCAGTATTAATATTGTTGTATGGCAAAACCACTTTGTTGTATTACATTACCGTTTTGTTTTATAACTATACCTCTTTGTTCTATTACAATGTGGCTTTATAGTATGCCAAAATCTCCTTGTTGCATTACATTGCCACCCCCGCTACCGCAAACGTCCTCGTTTGTGGCAACATATTCCATAAGGCAGAGCCTTGCGGTAGCGGCGAATGACTTACTTTGTTTTGAAATGGAAATTGTTTGGGTCAGTTTTGAAACTGACGTTTAGCGCGGCGTAGTCAGAGACATACGCCGAACGGCATACTACGAAGAACTGTTTGTAGGCTAGTACAACTCTTTTTTTTGTGCCTTTCATCTGCCTGTAAATTTCTACTTTGGATATACCACTCCTAAATTTATGTTGTAGTTCAATTTATTTATAAATTCACCAAATATTCTTCAGTAATTAAATATGAAATACATATTATTATTTTTAGT
>JBEIDK010000149.1:0-7656 GCA_040383485.1 Flavobacteriales bacterium | reverse complement strand
AATTGGCACAGCCATAGGCATTGCGTTCTGCATACCTTCTTTTACAATACTTTTAACAATATCCATTTCGGGCTTATATACATCAAATACCAATTCATCATGTACTTGCAAGGTCATTCTGCTCTGTAATTTTTGCTTCAAAAATTCATCCTGAATATTAATCATCGCTAACTTTATCATGTCGGCAGCAGAGCCTTGTATAGGAGCATTAATCGCGTTACGTTCGGCAAATCCACGCACAATGGCATTCGCACTATTAATGTCGCGCAAGTATCTTCTTCTGCCAATAATTGTCTCTACATATCCTTTTTCTCTGGCGTTTTTGATGGTATTATTCATATACTCTTTTATACCAGGATAAGTGGCAAAATAGTTATCAATAATTTCTTTTGCCTCGGTTCGGCTAATGTTGATGCGTTCACTCAAACCAAAAGCACTAATACCGTAAATAATTCCAAAATTTACTTGCTTTGAATTTCTACGCATATCACTTGTTACTTCTGAAACATCAACATTATAAACCCTTGCAGCAGTTGCTGTATGAATATCCAAACCACTATTAAATGCTGCAATCATATTTTCATCTTGGCTTAATGCTGCAATAATTCTCAATTCAATCTGTGAGTAATCTGCCGAAAGCAAAGTAAAATCGTCGTTTCGGGCTACAAATGCTTTTCGTATTTCACGACCACGAGCAGTACGTATTGGAATATTTTGCAAGTTAGGATTATTGCTACTTAACCTGCCTGTTGCCGCAACCGCTTGATTATATGAAGTGTGAACCCTATTTGTTTTCCTATTAATTAACTCTGGTAAGGTATCTACATAAGTATTTTTTAATTTTACTAATTCTCTAAAATCAAGAATTTTATTGATGATAGGATGCTTATTCACTAACTTAATTAAAACTTCTTCTCCAGTGGCGTATTGACCAGTTTTAGTCTTTTTGGCCTTCTCATCTATTTTCAATACTTCGAAAAGTACGTCGCCTAATTGTTTTGGAGATGCAATGTTAAATGGTACTCCAGCCAAATCCAAAATTTCTTTTTCTACTATCGCAATTTCTCCTTCCAGTCCTGATGAAATTGATTTGAGGGCAGGTACATCAATCTTTATTCCTTCGTACTCCATAGCTGCAAGTACTGGAATTAATGGTGTTTCAATGTCCATCAACACTGATTTCATCCTGCTATCATCACCTAACAACTCATTAAATTTCAAATATAATTGATAAGTAATGTCAGCATCTTCAGCAGCATATGAAGCAATTTTTTCAATTGGCACATCACGCATACTTTTTTGTGTCTTGCCTTTTGCGCCTATCAATTCAGTAATTGAAACTGTTTTATACTGCAAATAATTTTCGGCCAAGGCATCCATACCATGCTTACTATCTGGATTTATAAGATAATGAGCCAACATGGTGTCGAACATTTTCCCTTTCAGTTCAACCCCATAATTTTTAAGAATTGCTAAATCGTATTTAATGTTTTGCCCCACCTTTAATGATTTTTCGTTTTCAAAAACGGGTCTAAATATTTCAACGAACTTTTGAGCTTCGAACTGGTCAGAAGGTATAGGAATATAATATGCTTCATGGGCTTTTATTGCGAATGAAATACCAACTAATTCTGCTTCATAAGTTTCTAACGCCGTTGTTTCTGTATCAAAACATATGGTACCGCAATTTACTAATTCCGCAGCTAATTTATGGCACTCTTCTTCAGTTTGAATTAAGTGATATTGATGAGGAACTGTTTCGATGGTATTAAAAGTTTTTTGTTCAACTTCAACGGTTTCTAATTCATCTTGAGGAGTAGAAAATAAATCGGGAGCTGCACCTAGCTCAGAAGGCAAAACCTCCCCAAGTAAAGTAGCAGCAAGTCTCTTAAACTCTAGCTCTGCAAATAATTCTCGTACTGCATCTTTATTAACTTCACGACGTAGGGTTTCATCTTCATTCCATTCAATAGGAACATCCAAAATAATTGTTGCCAAACGTTTCGACAACAATCCTTGCTCGGCATAAGCAATTACATTTTCTTTTTGTTTTCCTTTTAATTGATCGGTGTTAGCAATCAAGTTTTCAATAGAGCCAAATTGCTTGATAAGCGAAACAGCTGTCTTCTCTCCTATTCCGGGTATTCCTGGTATGTTATCTACTTTATCGCCCATCAAACCAAGTAAGTCAATAACCTGAATTGGTTCTTCTACATCAAACTTTTTACGCACTTCCTCTACACCCAATATTTCAACATCATTGCCCAATCGTGCTGGCTTAAACATTTTTATCTTATCTGTTACCAACTGCGCATAATCCTTATCGGGAGTCATCATAAATACCTCAAAATCTTTGCTGGCAGCATCATGTGCAATGGTTCCAATAATATCATCGGCTTCGTACCCAGATAGGATATAATACTTAATATTTAAGGCATCTAATAATTTAAAAATATATGGAATGGCTCTACTCAAATCTTCAGGAGCCTCATCGCGATTGGCCTTGTATTGAGGATATGCTTCATGCCTTACAGTGTCTTCCTTGCTATCAAAAACCACTGCAATATGTGTTGGGTTTTGTTTTTTAATGACATCCAATAAGGCATTCGTAAATCCAAAAATTGCGGATGTATTTAATCCCTTAGAACTAATACGAGGATTATTGATAAAAGCATAGTATGCCCTGAAAATGAGTGCAAAGGCATCGAGGAGAAATATTTTTTTTTGTTGCATGCTGGGTGGTGCTTAGTTGTTAGTGCTCAGTTGTTAGTAGATAGTGTTTAGTAGATAGTTGTTAGTGGTTAGTGGTTAGTGGTTAGTTATTAGTTATTAGTAGATAGTTGTTAGTTGTTAGTTGTTAGTTGTTAGTGGTTAGTAGTTAGTAGTTAGTAGATAGTAGATAGTTTTTAGAGCTTAGTGTTTTGTAGTTGGTGTTTTGTGATTAGTGATTATTGATTATTGATTATTGATTATTGATTACTGTTTTTATTTGGCTAAGGTGATAAAATATTTGTATTGACAAATCAAAAAAAATATGCATTAATTAAACAAACAAATTATTTTAAATTCGATTATCATCAACAAAAGAGTTTTTGAACTGAACTTTTGTTTGTAATCAGTCAATCTCAAAGACTTATTCCCCCCGCTGCCGTAAGCTATCGATAAAAACAAATCTAATTTGCATATTTTTTATATCCACTTATGACGTCCCTCTATTTATTTTAGCACTGTCTTTAAAGTTTTGCAAAGTGGACACACTAAGCATACCCCCACTTTGCATTTTAAACCTTACACTTTGCACTGGAATTCCATTACTAAAAATACCCCCAACTTTGCACTTTTAACTTTACACTTTGCACTGGGATTCCATTACTAAACATATCCCCAACTTTGCATTTTTAACTTTACACTTTGCACTAGAATTCCATTACTAAACATACCCCCACTTTGCATTTTAATCTTTACACTTTGCACTATATAATTACTGCACAACCAATTTCAAACACTGCATACCAAATTCAGTAGTAACTTTTATAAAATAAATACCTTTTTTATAATTAGCTATTGACAATTGATAATTAACAGTTGGTTTGGTACTTATTTTTTCTACCAAAGAACCTTGGGCATTGAATATTATTATACCGGTAAAGCTTTGTTTGCCATCAATATAAACAACAGAAGTTGCAGGGTTAGGGAAAAGCCTAAAAGCCTCCCTTTGGGGGAGGTTGGTGGGGCTTCCTGTCTCATCATACAACTCAACACTAACATCGTCAATATAATAATTTGAATAGTCCCACGCATGTTGAGTTTGTGGAACATTACCACCAACATAGGTTGTATCTGATAATGAATCAGGCAGAAAGTTTCCAATTGTTAACCACCGCTCATTACCCGATGCTATAAATGTTGTATCTAATTTTGTCCAACCCACCTTACTACTCAAATCCTGATGGAAATTTACATCAATTGGATGTGTCATGTTAAAATTAACCTTGTATAAATCATAAAAGTTGTAAGTGGGTAAGGTATCAGAAAAATAAATAGAAATATTATTACACGCATAAATAAAGCTGTCAACTAAAGAAACGTGCATAGTGACTTTGTATTTTTTACCAGCAACAAGTGTTTGCATTAATTGACCCACTGCAAATTTTCTTAAATCGGGAGTTTGAGACACACCACCAAAACAAATTAAGCCTATATATCCGTTGCCACTATGTGAGTACTCAAAGCCACTGTTATTTTGTGGTATACCCCAATTATCAGTATTACAAGAGTTCAGAGCGACACCTGAAATATTACCGGAATATTGCCAATAATTTAATGAATAACTAATATAACCATTTAAAGACCATGGACAATGTAAGGTATCCTCAAAACTACCATCGTAAACTAAGTTTTGAGCTTTTGTTTTAGTGAAACTCAAAACTACTAATACAAATATTAAAATAAGCTTCCTCATCTCTTTATTATTAATTTTGTTTGATAAACGACTTTGTTATTTTGTATTATTTTGCAAAGATAAACACCCGACAATAAATTATTCTCTGTATTTATTACTTTTTTATTCGTACATGTTTCGCGCAACATTATTTGCCCTATTACGTCAACTATTTCAATTTTTGCTGGTTCATTATTTGCTATATTTACATTAAAAGTTCCATTATTAGGATTAGGGTAAATGCTAACAATCTGATTAAAATTATCTACAACAACATTGGGTATATTCTTTTCAGTATTTGTTGCTTTTCGCGCACTGCTATGCCTAGGTGCAGGCACATTTTCACAATCATTCCTATAATCTACATAAGGCATATCTAAATAAGTTAATAAAACCCTTGCTGCATAAACCGCCCTTCCTTTTTCCATAGGGCACAATTCAGCAATTTCTCTTAACCTATCTATTTGATTTTGTGTAAATACCTCTTTGTATAGCCATGAATCGCTTAAAGCAATTAATAATACCTCTTTGTACAAACTTTCTATTTCTTCAATTGGAGCTAATGCGGCAGTTCGGTTGGTTTCGTACCAATATTTAACGGTATTGAGAGGGAATACAGCCCACCCCGACCCTCCCAAAGGGAGGGAGCCAAAATCTGTATCATATGCATAATTCTTAACCATTACCACCTTATTTTTGTATTAAAAACTTACCCCTACTTGTTACCAAACCAGCACTAACCACAGTGTAATAATACAAACCATTGCTTAGGTTTTTGTTTTTATAAGTAGTTGTGCTACTTGTTACTGGAATATTATCTACCACTTGCCCTATTGCGTTGGTTATTACAAATTGTGCATGCTTATCAAACGCATCTGTTTGTATGGTAAAGCTTCCGCTGTTTGGGTTGGGGTAAATTTTATAAGCATCATTTTCTATACTACTTGTAGGTTTTATATTTGTGCCTTCAAGTAAAGTTATTCTAACGTCATCTACATAGTAGCCTGCTGTATTCCAATTATATCCATTTACTACATCAGGATTCCCTCCCACATTTACAGAATCCGATTGACTAGCGAGAAGAAAATTACCAATAATCAAAAACTTTTCATTACCACTAGCAATATAAGTTGTGTCTAATGTTGTCCAACCAACTTTGTTACTCAAATCTTTATAAAATTGAATTGGTTGATGCGTTAAATTCCAATGCAAAGTGTAAGGTGGAGTAGGGTCATAATAATATGTTGGAATAGTATCAGTAAAGTAAATGGCTATGTTTTTGCAACTAACAGTATTACTATCAAGTAGAGACATTTTAAAATTAACATCATACTTATAATTATTAACCAAATTAGTTTTTAACTTACCAACTAAAAAGTTTCTTAAGTTAACCAAATTAGGCACGTTGCAAAATGTAGTAATTCCTGCATACCCTAATCCTTCTGCAGTATTCTCAAAACCATATTTATTTAATGGTATTGAATTATATATTGAATTTGAACATTGATTAAAATAAGCTCCTCCAATCGAATTAGACCATTGTGGTAATTCTGAAACACTACTTCCACTCGTCGGACAAAATATTTTATCCTCAAAACTACCGTCAACTACCAAATTAAGACTATCTGTATCGGTTGTATTTGCTATGCGTGCCTTTGAATGTTCTGGTGCTCCTACATTTTCACATTCGTTTCTATAATCTACATATGGCCTATCTATGTACGATAGTTGTTTTCTTGCTAAATAAACAGCTTCTCCCTTATTGTATGGGCACATTGGTGCAATTTCCTTGAGCCGCTCAATTTGTGATATTGTAAATGTATTGTTTGGCTGATAAGGCAGGTTATATATCATTTGCGAAACTTCTAAGTATAAGCTTTCAATGTTGTCTAATTCTGCTTGTGTAAAATCATTTTTAGTTTTCAAATTAGTAGAATCTGATACTATAAATAATTCAACAAAACTTTTTTGATTGCCAGAATCATTTGTGTTGTGCTGAGTTACTGAATCATGCAAAAAGTTCTGAGATTTTGTTTTAGTGAAACCCAAAACCATAAATATTATAGACGCTATTACTTTTCTCATTTTTGTAATAAAAACTTACCCCTATTAGTTGCAGCACCACCACTTATTATTGTATAAAAATAGATACCGCTTGGCAAGTTGTTATTTTTATAAATAGTACTGCTACTTGTAACCATGATGTTATCTACCACTTGCCCCATAGCATTGGATAACACAAATGTTACTTGCTTATCAAACGCATCTGTTTGTATTGTAAAACTACCATTGTTGGGATTTGGGATTATATTAGTCATAACTTCTTGTAAATTGTCCGTTGGACTTAGCCCTACTCCATCTAACAATTTAATTCTAACATCATCAAAATAATAACCTGCTTGATTCCAATAGAGACCGTTAACGACATCAGGATTGCCACCGACATGGGTAGTATCTGAGTTGCTATTGTCTAAAAAATTACCAATTATCAAGTGTTTTTCGTAACCATTTGCAATATAATTTGTATCCAACATCGTCCATCCCACCTTGTTGCTTAAATCTTGATTAAACTGCAGTTCGGGTTGGTGCGGTAAATTCCAATGCAACTGATAAGGTGGTGTTGGGTCAAAATAATAACTAGGTATGGTGTCACAAAAGAAAACAGCTATATTTTTGCAACTTACGGTAAGACTGTCCGCTAAAGACATTTTAAAGTTAACACCGTATTTACTACCTGCTATTAAATTTGATTTTAAATTCCCTACTAAAAACCACCTTTGTTCATTATTAACATGGTCAAATGTAACAATAGTTGTATATCCAATACCGTCAGCAGCATTTTCAAAGCCAAAACGGTTTTGGGGTATTGAACTGTGTATATCGTTTGAACACTCATTGAAATACCTGCCGCCAATAGAACTTGCCCATTGTGGCAAACTTGAAGCAGTTATACCATTATAAGGACATGTTATATAATCTTCAAAACTACCGTTAGCAACTAAATTTAAGCTATCGATATCGCTTGTATTTGCCTTTCTTGCTTTGCTCTGATTAGGTGCACTTATATTTTCACAATCATTGCGGTAATCAAAATAAGGCCTATCTATGTACGATAGTTGTTTTCTTGCTAAATAAACAGCTTCTCCCTTATTGTATGGGCACATTGGTGCAATTTCCTTGAGCCGCTCAATTTGTGATATTGTAAATGTATTGTT
>JBEIDK010000148.1:0-7703 GCA_040383485.1 Flavobacteriales bacterium | reverse complement strand
CCATCAACAGAACGCCAAATACCTTTAGGACTAACACCATCACTGCTTAAACTTAAATATACAACTCCATTAGGAGTTACAACTACATCGGTATAAAAAGAGTTGTTTGTAGCAGATAATGAATTTCCTTTTACGGTAGTCCAAGTTAAGCCACCATTCAAAGATTTGTAAACTCCTGAGTATGCTGCAACAAATAAAGCAGAGTCCCCATCTTTATTTCTCATGTCAATGTTATAGGTTAAATCGAAGGCATTTTCAAATGCTTGTGGGTTAGCGGTTGAAGCAGGATTGCATAATGTCCATGTAACTCCGCCATCAGTTGACTTTTTAACGCCTGTTCCCAAATAATAGGCTTGCCCGCCAGCTCCTGCAGATGCGCTTGCATCTCCACTGCCTAAATACCAAGTATTGGTATGCCCAGGTCTTTTATCTTGCACTATGCACGTGGCGCCATCAAGTTTATCTTTCGGAAATGTTTCTTGCCAATTTATTCCAGCATCATTGCTCCTCCAAATTCCTCCGCTATTTGTTCCAGCAATTAGCTTATTCGAATTATTAATATCCATAGCCAACACCCTAGTAATACCACCTACATGGTTGGGTCCTCTGGAGTTCCAATAGGTATTTGCAAAAGAATTATTTGCTCTTGTAGCATCTAAATCTTGTGGCAAAGTAGCAGCATATTCTAATTCTAATTGCCTAATGTTTTTAGGTATTGTGCCTGTAGCAGGGTCTCTCAACATTCTCAACATGTAATCATTACGATCCTTGCCCGAACCTTCTTCTATACTTTCTGGATATCCTTCTTCAAAATTGACAACCTTCTTTTTGTTTGTTGACACAAAAAAAATTGTTGTCAAAAAAAATAAAGTGTAAATGCCCGATAAAATACTTCTCATATAACTATATTTTTGTTTTTAACACTCAATGGTACTATTCATAATTGAGAAGTATCGTACTTTTTCAATGATGAATATTTCTAATAAAAAATTAATAACAATAATACATAAAATTAGTATTATGATAAAATAAGACCTTTGAAAATATTGTTTCTTGAAAAGAATAGGTAGGGAATATCATTAGATTATTCCATTAGAGATTTGGCTAATATTACTTCATTAAAGTAATACTACCCATATCGTAAACTGTATTATATATTCCTCTATCTTGAAAAGAGTATTTAAGAACATATCCGTATACATTATCTGTAACAAGCATAGGGGGAATCCATTCGGTTTTAATGTCATTAGTTTCGAAAATCAATTCTCCCCAACGATTAAAAATTTGAAGTTGAAAAACTTTTAGTTTGCAATCCTTATCATCACGAAATACAACTTGATACCTGTCATTTTTACCATCTTTATTTGGTGTAAATGCATTTGGCACATAGGCTCTGCAAGGAATACAAACTTCTGTATCCACATAAACAGTATCGCTGGTGATACATAAATTTCTAACCACATCAACAATATATTCTCCCTTAGTATCAACAGTAATTGAGCTTGTAGTATCTGAATTGCTCCACTTAAAAAGCACATCTTTCTCTATTGTTGGAAGTAGTTCTATTGTTTTACCTAAACAAATGGTTGTATCGTTGCCGAGTTCAGCAACTGGATATTTGTAAAATTTGTATTCTACAGTATCGCTATTTAAGCAACCTTCAAGATTGGTTTTAGCAATGTAAATTCCATCTTTAACAATTGGCTTAACTCCATTTGTATCTCCATCGTTCCATAAATACTTTGCATTTCCAATTAAAATATTTTTCCAAAGTGTATCTCCATCACAAAGTTTTAAACTATCAACTCCTAATGACACTATTGGAAGAGGTTTTACAGTGACCTTTACAGAGTCAACTGCTAAATTTGTTGTTACCTTGTAATATGTAGTTATGTTAGGCGATACAACAATTTGAGGTTGATTGCTTATGATGACAGAAGGGTCTGATGTATCGCGCCATGTGTAAGAGCCTGCGCCACTTGCATTAAGTTGAATAGTTTCTCCGATGCAAATACTTGTATCATTAGTTAATAATAATGAGGTTTTAAAATGTGCGATTAATAAACCAGAATCGAGCAATTGAATAAGCGCTGACGATGAGAATGTTGCACCATTTATGATTGTGCCATCGGTAAGTTGCCAATAATCGAATACGTAACCTGGCGTGTTTGAAATTGCGGTAATTGGAATATCAACACCGCCAAAATATGTAAAGCAATTTTGCGCAGTATCTACTGTGGTGCTATCAAAAGTAATAACGCCTATGTTAGGCGGGAACGAAGAAACACAAACTTGATATGGTCCAGATAATCCTGGATTACAATCAACTAAGCTTGTAAGAATATTGTTACATCGGCATGTAAGAAAATCGCGAATACCTTGCACATTTGCTTGCCATTGAGCCATTGTTCCTCCCCAACGTGCTAATTGCCCCGGAAATTCAGGCGTAATTCTAGCAATTAGGCTGTCTAAATGAGGAATAAGTTTATCGCAAGTGAGAATGTTGTTATTTAAGTAGGCATACCTATTCGCATAAGTTTGAAAAAAGATAGGATTTTGTTTCAATCTTGAAAACATAACAGGTTGTGTTACTGTACCTGTAGTGTTTTGCAATACTCCTTCATATCCACAAGGCGATGTGTTACAGTCAGTAGCAGGTAATCCAGTAAAATTTTGACCTAAGTCGAATGTATTGTCCATGTCCCACATACAATATCTCCATTTTACTCCTGCATTTTTGCGTCCTCTCCACCAATGTGTATTCCAATTAAAAACATCTGTATTTACCAAAAACTGGTTATAAATAAAATAGTCAATAAAACTATTTATATCCAATCTGTCAGCAACATGCTGATAATTGGCAGGTATTGCCATATTATTATTTACAACAAAGTCTCTAAGGTTATACCAAGCTGTATCGCTACCTGCGTCAATATTCATACCTCCCCAAACACGAAGCATATCTACTTTATCTTCGGGTTGATTGTAATAATAATCTGTAAAATCAGTATCTACTCTTTCTCTTAATTCATAAACGCCCCAATACTGACCATTTACATATAATATGCATGGTTCGTATCTTCTACCGTCTAAATCTATACCATTTTTCATAGCAAATGTTTGCACAAATACATCACGAATGTGCGCACGGTTTGATGTTGGCCCAGCACCTGTAGGGTAATTATCACTTGCACCAGCTTTCAGAATTATTACATCATATTTTTGACGATTTGATTGCTGCATTAAAGGATAATTAATGGTACTAGAATAACCGAATCTGTCCATTGAATGATACCTAATTCCTTTTTGAGGATATGCCCAAGAGTCATTTCCATGTCGGCGCATTTCGCCCACTGATTCCCATTGTAATTGTTGGGCTACATCAAAATATTCTATGGAGGTTACAATATTGTTGAAATCAAGTGGCTGAAAAGTATTATTACCAGTAGTTGCTGCGCCATAGTCACCAGAAACAGAAACAACTGGTAAAGTGTGCGTAATATTTATAAAATATGTGTTATTTTCTAATAAGCTAGGTAATATGGTAGCTCCTGTTTGAGGAAAGCTTTGTGCCCTTATTATTTGAGTAGAGGCAATATTGATTGGAGTAGAATACAAGGTAGAAGTTACTGTTGGGGCGCTACCGTTAGTTGTATAGCGAATATCTACATTTGGGGTTGTACATGATAATGATACAGTTTGAGTGCCTGCATAAAAGCCTGGAGCTAATGAAAATATAGGTTTTGCAGCATAACCCGTATAAGAAACGGCCCCGTTTGCAGCATTAGGAGTTGGAGTGGTAAAAAATGCCCAAGTAGCACTTCCATTTGGTGATTTTCCTCTTGAATGCCCAGCTGGTGTTGGCACAAGCATTTGAAATGATTCTATTAGTGCTCCGGTAGCATCTGAAAAAACAACCCATTCTTGGTCTGATTGTGTTAGTTTAAAATTTGTTTCAAGGTTTGGACCTGTGGTTACATTATTACCCGAAAGAAAAAATCTAAAATAACCGTTTGCAGCTATGGTTGTACCAGTTGGTATTTGCCACTTTGTTGGATTAGTAATTTTATCACTCAGGTAAAATCCGCCAATGTTTACGGCAAACGCAGCGGAGTTGTATAATTCTAACCAGTCTTCATCACCACCACCATAATTTGTGGTATTGGATGTAGAAAACTCATTAATTACAACTTGTGACTTACTTTTGAAGGCAAGCGAGAGTAATAATATGGCTAGAATAATTCTAAATTGCATTGGTAATTTTACGTTTAAAACAGTACGATAAATCAATAGAATATCGTCAGACTTTATAACTTTTTAAGTAAATGTAATTTTAATTACGAAACAAAAAAATAAAAGTGCGAGCTTCGAACCTCTTTAAAATTTAAATGGGTGATGATTATTGAAAATTAGTTTGTCTTTGTTACAACGTTGGCTTTTATAGAAAGGAACTTTGTACTGGGAATGCAATTTGTAATTAGGGTTACTGTTTTATTTTGGATTCCTTGCTTTCCTTCACTATTGAAGGTAACAGTAATAATGCCGTTATCACCTGGTTTTATAGGCTCCTTAGGGTAAACAGGCACTGTGCATCCACAACTGCCCTTGGCATCTTCAATTATCAAATCGGAATTTCCAACGTTAGTAAATTTAAATTCTGTACTTTTTCTTTCACCTTGGTTCATGATTCCAAAATCGAATTTATCAATCTCGAACTTAACTTCAGGCAAATTATCAGAGTTAATGCCATCTGCAGAAAGCGGATTATTTACCAAATCGGTATTTAATTTGTCATCAGCACTTTTATTAGTACAAGCACTAATTAGGGCTACAAATAATATGGAGTATATTAACTTCATTATAAAAAAATTACATTAACAAATTTATGTTATTCAATTAAACCTCTTCCAGTTTTTACAATTTTACCCTCACGTTTAAGGTCGGCAATAATTTTATCTAAATTACCATTAATAAATATGCTGCTTCTAGGTGTGCTGTAATTTTTTGAAATTTCAATGTATTCGTTTAAGGTTACTTTAATTGGTATATTTTCAAAATTAGTGGCCTCTGCTATTGCCATTTTCATTAATAAAATATCCATCATTGCAATGCGCTCCATTTCCCAATTTTTAGTGTACTTAGATAAAAGAGTATCGTATTCGCTATTATTTAATATGGTTTTTCGGAAAAGTCCTATCATGAAATCTTTGTCATCAATTTCGTCTTTATAAATTTCTGGTAGCGTGGTAAATTCATTGGCATCGTTAGATAGTGTTTTAATGAACTTAATCAACGCATTGTATACCAAATCAAAATCATCATGCCAATACACGTTTTCTTCTTCGAGAAGAGAAATAAAAATCTCATCAGTAGCAATAAAATCCGACACAAGTGTCATGTAAAATTTCTTGTCTTCCTCAATGCTTGGTTCTGTGTTTACATAACTTAAATACTGTTCACTTTCACGGACCTTATTATATATTTTTCTGATTAAATCTTGGCTATTTTTCCAGTGAATAGCATATTGGTTTTTCTTTGCATTATAATCTCTATTCCTAATAAAAAACTGATGTATAAAATTATTATAAAGCCTTTTATTTGGATTTAAGTTTTCTGCTGTGGGTATAAATTTTGTTTTTGCATTTTCTTGTTCCTTATCAAGAAAGTTGATTATTTCGGTTGCCACAGAAACCAATGTGGCAAACATTTCAGTAATTTTATCAATGCTTTTGAGTAGTTCCTTTTCTCCGTTTGAGAGGTTGTCGTTCTCTGATTGAAAAAACGCGTAAAGTGTTTGCATCACCTTTACGCGTAAGTGTCGTCTATTTAATATCATTTCTTGTTTTGTTAAACTCCTAAACCATTCATGTAATTTTCAAAAACGTAAATTACATTTCTTACTAAAATATATTTAAAATGATAATTTTACTTTACCCATTTCATAAATTCTCTTTTCGGCAATGCGCTTTGCAGCTGCAATTGTAGGTATATTTTCTTTTTTAGATGTGTGTAATATATCTAAAGTAGTATCATAAATTTTAGATGCTTGATTTAAAGCACGTTCACGGTTATACCCTTTTCCTTGTAGCTCGGAGTAAACATTAATTAAACCGCCAGCATTGATTAAAAAATCTGGTGCCCAAAGTACGCCTTTGTCCATTAAAGCTTGACCATGAATCATTTCATCTGCCAACTGATTATTTGCAGCACCAGCTATAATAGCGCATTTTAAGCGTTTTATTGTTTCGTCGTTAATGGTTGCGCCTAAAGCACATGGAGCATAAATATCAATATCTAAGTCGTAGCATGAATCGCCATTTACTACTTCGCATTTAAACATTGCCGCTATTTCTTTAAGCCGTACTTCGTTAATGTCATTGATATAAACCTTTGCACCCTCATCGGCTAAATGTTTAACCAAATACTCGCCTACATGACCAATACCTTGTACCAATATTTTTTTACCTGACAATGAATCGTTGCCCCAAAGTTCTTTAGCAGATGCTTTCATACCCATATAAACACCATAGGCAGTTACAGGAGAAGGGTCGCCGCCACCGCCATAGCTTTCAGGAATGCCTGTTACATGCTTTGTTTCTTGCATTACAAACTCCATGTCTTTGGTACCAATACCTACATCTTCGGCAGTTATGTATTTACCGCCAAGGCTATTTACAAATTTACCAAAGCGGCGCATCAAAGCTTCTGACTTATCAGTTTTTGAATTGCCAATAATTACAGCTTTTCCGCCACCTAAATTTAAACCAGAAATTGCAGCTTTATATGTCATACCTCTCGAAAGACGCAATACATCGTTTAATGCTTCTTGTTCATTGTTGTACATCCACATACGTGTGCCGCCCAATGCAGGCCCAAGTACCGTGTTGTGTATTGCAATTATTGCTTTTAACCCTGTTTCGTTGTCGTTACAAAAAACAACTTGTTCATGGTCGAAGGTTGACATTTGAGTTAAAACACCAGCTGACATAATATTTTGTAGTTAAATTTTTATAGAAATTTTATGCTTGAAAAACGTGTCAAATGTAGATTAATAATTGAAAGAGCCAAAAATATAATGCGGTACAATTTTTAGGTATTTTAAGTGGGAAATTTTAGGAGACAGCACAAGTTTAGTTCTTTTACTTTGAAATCTACATTTTTTTGCTCGGCAATTTTATCGCAATATTCATATGGTATTATTTCTAACAAGTCTAGCACATTTAACTTTTAGGAATTCATAAAATAATTTGTTGTCAAGAACAAACTATTTTCTATTGAAAGGGAGTACTAGTAGAGTAAATTGACAACCATGCAATGTTGACTTTATTTGTTTCGTACTGCAGTAATTGCAAATTCATAGCAGTGGTTGAATAATCCTATAATGATTAATTAATAATAAGCTGCTTGCTTTTGTTACCATTTAAACTTTTTAATGTAACAATGTAAATTCCTTTACTAAGTTTACTAATGTCTAATTCTGCATTGTGCTCTCCTTGTGACTGTTCTGTATCTGAACTATTTTTTGAAATTTGTTGACCGTAAATTGTTGAAATTTCTATAGTAACATTTGATGATTTCTCTAAGCTATAATACAGGTTTGTAATACCATTGGCAGGGTTAGGTATAAGTTTAAAATCGTTGAATCCTAAGGTGTTTTTTACTGAATTGTCTGGTATCTCATAGTTTATCTTGTCAAGTTTGGT
>JBEIDK010000147.1:0-7866 GCA_040383485.1 Flavobacteriales bacterium | reverse complement strand
TTAGTTGAATGCTATTGCCACATTGACTCAAGTTATTTCCGGCATTAGCAATTGAAATATTTGGATTGACTAAAATTGATACCGTATCAATTGAAGCAGGGCAGCTGCCATTTATAATTGTCCACAAAAATTGATTATTACCTATGGTAAGATTATTTACACTTGTTACCGGATTGTTCAAATTTACAATTGCCCCAGTACCAGAAAGTACAGACCATGAACCAATACCAACAGTGACTGGCGTGGCATTTAAGACAATTGAATTTGTACAAATAGTTTGATTGTTACCTGCATTTGCAATTGAAGAAGTTTGCAATACGTTAATGGTTATGGTATCAACACTTGCTGGGCAACTATTTTGAGAAGCAACAGTCCAAAGAAAGATATTATTACCTATACTTAAATTAGTGGCTTGTGTATTGGATTGCGTAGGTGATGTAATACTAGCACCACCAGATAAAACAGACCATGTTCCTGATGAAATTGTAGGTTGTTGCGCATTCAAATTTATTTGGTTGGTACATATTTGTTGATTTGCACCAGCCATTGCTACATCAACTACTTGATTGTTTGTAATTACAATGGTGTCGGATGAAACGGCACAACCATTGGTAACTGTCCAAACAAAAGTATTAATACCAGCACTCAAATTATTAACAATTGAGTTGGGGCTAGAAGGATTAGTAATCGTTGCTGTACCAAAAATAGTGCTCCACAATCCGCCAACAGCGCCACTAGGAAGTGCAGCATTAAGTTGCGCAGTTGCTTGATTACATATTAGCTGATCCGCACCAGCACTCACTGCAAATGCGGCTCCTGTATTCATAACAACAGTTACCTTTTTTCGGAAGTGCAATGGGCATTGAGACACATAGTAATCGGTATTGACAGAAATATTAGGTGTTGTAAAATTGTTTCCAGTAAATAATAAATTGCCTGCAAAGGGAGCATCATACCATTCTAGAACAGGGTTTTGTAGGTTGATGGCCGAGGCTACTAAAACTGCACTGTCACCAGGACAAATTGTATCATTTAATGCAATAATATCTGGCAAAGAACTATTGACTACTAATTCTCCTGATGCACCTTTGGTAGCGCCATTGCTGGGGAAATTAGTCATTGAATTAGAGTTAGTGATACCATTAATTCCGCCTGCAACACTGGGAGTTAAATTAGAGTTAGAAACTCGAATATAACCACCGCCACCACCGCCACCGGGTCCTTGCGCTTGGTTTTTGAGTGATGCATTTAATGCAAATAATGTTTGATTGCCACCACTACCACCGTTTGCGCGGCATATTATTGCTGAAGAAGTTCCATAACAGTTTAAAACAACTGTACCACCTGCTCCTGCACCTCCAGCGCCATCTTGACCCTGTGAACCAAAAAGTGGAGGAGACGTGCCTGTAGTATTTTCACCATTTTCGCCATTACTTGAAATAGTACCAGCACCAATAATATTTCCATGACAAATTCCATACACCATACCTCCTCCATTACCGCCTCGGCCACCCCAATTTTCATTCATATCACCAGCACCTCCGCCACCGCCTAAATATAATCTACCAGTAGAATAATCAAGAGGCCTGCCACCAAAGCCACCTTTCTTACCTCTAAAATCGCCACCCCATGCAGAAGCACCAGGAGCATTGGTAAGCGGACTTACATTTGCTGAAGAAGCTGAATATCCTCCACGTCCACCACCAGAAGAAACGATGTTTGCAATGCCTGGGGTTTCTAGATTATATGCCGTTATGTAATTTGGATTGCTAATATCTGGTACGCCAACAGCAAAATAACTTGCTACAGAGCCTCCATTTCCGCCGCCACCACCGCCAGCATTATGACAGTTACCGCCACCGCCAGCATTAGCTGCAGCACCTTTGCAAAAACGGCCACCTAAATAGTTGTAATCACTTTTATAGCCTCCTATACCTTCTCCTTTTTGAGCACCTACTTCGGCAGTGTCGCATGAAATTTCATTTAACCCTAACGTTGAGAAATTCTCTTTGGCACCGCCTCTAAAACCTTTAGCATCAGTATTAATATTTCCATTGAGGGTAATATTTCCATCAACTTCAAAAGCTACGATACCCCCTCGTATGCCATTCCATGCGTCGCAGGTAACGGTTGCGCCAAAATTTATAGTAAAATTATTGATGCGTGGCAATCTAACAATTTGAGTTTTGCCCGTTACATCAAAAGAATAAAGCAAAGGACAATCTAATTGAATAGTAGTTGCATTTGGCACTGCTTTGACTTGAAGTAATTGATACTTGCCACAATTATTATAATTTGTAATACTTCCCCATGTACTATCCTTTGGGAATCCGAAGGTTGTATTGTTTAAGCCAACTGTAAATCCTCCAAGCAAAGAAGCTCCTTGCATTTGAATAATCATTATTAAATCGCCTGGTACGAGTGGTGTAGCAAAACGACCAAATTGGTTGAGATTACTAGACTGTACCGTTAACTGCACATCGCCGATTGTTGCATTGGCAGTAAGGGCAGTATATTCGTTAATGACAACGGCAGAACCACTCACTGTTTTGTTTCCGTCTTTACCTCTTTGAGCTAAAGTATTTGTGCAAAATAATATTGATATAAAAAATAATAATAGTTTCATCTGTTTCCCTAATGTTTTTTTAGATAGAATTTACTTTTTCATGTTATATTAAAAATGAATACGAATATAGGAAGGAAAAAGGAAGTGACAAGTTAAAGAATTTTGGTCGTAGAAATTATAGCAAAAATCGAAAACTTTCTTTTTAATGTATCTGAAAGGGGCACTTTTATGAATTATTAATTCTGGATTTTCGGAGTAAAATTTTTGAATTCCTTTTTCTATAGTTGAGATTCAGTAGAATGCCAAACTTTACTTTCTCTCTTTTTGTGTAAGAGTTTGTTTTTAAAGCACACATTTTTTATTTATTTAAATAATGTTTCAGTAAGGTATTTATTAGTAAACATAATCTAGAAAGCATAACTTATTCTCATGCACAAATTAACACCATTTTCAGATTCAGTAATGAACTGGCTCCTCATCACTTTTAGTGGTTGAAAACCAACAACTTAAACTCTTAACCAAAAAAATAACATACAAGCAATAATATTAATTATTAATCTTTGTTAAAACTCTAAAAAAATTAAATATGAAAAATTACATTTCGGCACACCGCACACCGCACACCGCACACCGCACACCGCACACCGCACACCGCACAAAAATAAAGCAAGGTAGAACTTTATGTTTTATGGTTGCTTTAATTTTTATTACAAGTTTTAGTAAGGCGCAATGGTATACAAGTCCTGTATCTCAAGGACAACTCAATGTAACTTTAACTCCTAGTAATGTAAATTGCGAAGGACTTAATACAGGACAAATAACTGCTAATGTTACTGGAGGTGTGCCTCCTTATGTATATTTCTGGACTAATGGAGAGCAAGGGCAATTTATAACAAATTTAAACAGTGGTTTTTATGGTGTAAAAGTGTTTGACCAAAACAGTCTTGGAGGTTATGCCGAAATAACACTTACCGAGCCTGAACAGTTAAGGATTGTACAATTTGATGCAACAATATACCCTAACAATTACAATACCTCATGTTACTATTGTAATGACGGTGCTATTACAGTTGCAGTAGCTGGCGGTACACCTCCATATACTTATGCTTGGAGCGATGGTTCTAATTTACAAAACAGAACTAACTTACTTGCCAAAGATTATCAATTGGTTGTTACCGATGCCTTTGGATGCCAAGTGCGAGAGTTAAACAAGGAACTAAGTAAACCAGAACGTGAAGACTGGACATCAAATGGAAATGCTAATGTCAATGCTAATAGCTTTATTGGAACAATATATAATATCCCACTTGTATTAAAGGCTGGCAACTTAGAGGGCTTTAGATTAATGCCAAACGGCAAAATTGGAATAGGCACAACAACACCTACTGAGAAGTTAGACATAGATGGTGGTTTAAGGGTTAGAGGAATAAATAGTAATTTAAGTAATATTCCTTTTAATGCAAATGAATTACGATTAGTAACAACTGATGCCAGTGGAAAATTAAGAACTACTTTAGTTGAAGTAAAAGAAGGCACTTTAAATTGTACAAAAAAAGTACTTGCATGGTCGGCAAGGCCAGATTTAACAGCCGCTGCATATAGCACACCTGACGGATTAACCATTTACCCAACCGACTTAGCACACCCCGATGATATTATAAAATGCCCACAAATTGGTAATGTTGGTATTGGTGTATTACAACCTAATTATAAAGTGGATGTAGGAGGAGATGTAAATGCAACGGGGTATAGATTAAATGGAGTATTGAAGGAGTTTAGCCAATGGACAACAACTGCCAGCGGTATTCATTTTAATGTTGGAAAAGTTGCAATAGGTAATTCTATTTCAAACACTAATCACGCTGATGCATTGTTAACCGTTGATGGTAAGTTGGTTGTAAAATCATGCTATGTAAATACTACCTCATGGGCAGATGATGTATTTAGTAAAAACTATAAGTTAACGCCGCTTGCCGAGGTAGAAAAGTTTTACAAACAAAACCAACACTTGCCCGAAATACCAACAGAGAAAGAAGTGATTGAAAACGGAGTAAACACTGCTGACATGCTAAAACTACTTTTGAAAAAGGTAGAGGAGTTAACGCTTTACTCTGTGCAACAACAAAAGGAAATAGAGACTTTGAAAAATTGTATGAAATAGTTAACATGAAAACAAAACTCTTAATCTTTACAACAATAACCATCGCACTTTTTACCACCTGCAAAAAACAACGTGCAGAGTGGTTTTATACAAGAGTAAGTGGAACGGTCATTAACGAAGTAGATAACAAACCTATTTCCAATGTTAAATTTTACGTCAATCAAGAAACTTATAGCAATCCTATAGGAAGGTCTATATTTGAGAATATTGATAGTGTATATACTGACGAAAGTGGTAAATACAATTATAAGTTTAAGGCCAAATATGAATCAACTTACACAATTGAACTTGCTAATATATATGATACTATTAGATGTTTAGCTATAGCTTTTAAAAGTGGCTGGATGGGTAAACAAATTAAAGATGGGCATAGAAACGAATTCGATAATTTTCTTACAAATTACGCAATTGCTAAAGTAACATTTAAAAGAAACACTGGAGATTTTTTAGTTGGTGATGAACTTAATATTGAAGAAGATTATAGCAACACATTTGAAAAGATTGATCTTTATATTCGAAATCCGAGAATCTTTGGACTTGGTATCATTGTCAGAGGAGTTAACGATTCTCCGAAAAATGTTAAATTTAAATGGAGTCTGAAATTAAACGGTATTGAGGAAAAAGATTCAATAGAGTTATTAATTAAAAAATGTGATTACACAGTTAAAGTATATGAAATATAGAATTGTAATTATAATAGCACTTTTTGTTGTTATTTCATTTGAAAATCTAAAAGCACAAAATCCTTTTCAAGCAAAAGAACAATATGATGACATATACGGAAAAATTGTAGATGATTGTCGTTTTTTATATTACATTAACTATTCACAAGCTCAGCAAAGTAATCCAGATGAATTTAACCCACTTGAATGGAAGATTTTTGACAACCGAAGCCAATATCAATTGGGCGATGGTACTTCTGTTGTTTTGTCATCATTAGTAAAAATATACGAAACTACTAAAGACAAAGCATATTTGTATAAAGCCATAAATTGGGCTATTAAGATAATTGCCTACAAAAATTGTTACCGAAAAAATATTGGAACATATAACTATCAAACCAATAATCTTGCTCATAAATGGACAAAGAGTTGGTTAAGTAGTGCCGACCAAAATGAAAGTACTTATCAAAATGCTAAAACACTTAGCGCATTAGCAGAGTTATATTATTGTATTAAAACGAATGCGACACTATATAACACTGGATTACTTCAAAATATAATTGAAACTAATTATAATACTCTCTCAATTTATAGCCCTCCCGCCAACCTAAATAGCTTCGGCGATTTTGCCAACTGGCTCAGTCCAGAAATAGATGCCTCTCTCAACTACTTTGCAAATAGTTACTTCGATAGCAACTATGGTATGAGGCAAGATTGGAATGATACGCGCCCAGATGAGTTTAATAGACAAAGTCCTTTTGCAATGGCCTGGTTATATATGGGGTTGGCTAATAATAATATTAATCAAAGAATTAATGCTTTAATTATTGCTAATAAAATAAAAAGTGTACTAAGTCTAAGCGATGTTTGTGAAAATGAAACATTTAATAAAGGTGTCTTGCAATTAAACACATCTAACAATGCATTTGAATTTTCAACCTATGGTTGGAGAATTCCAGATAAGTTTTGTTGGAATAATGTTGTTATACCTCAATGGAATGTTGACGATATAAACGAGTATAAAATAAGAACTGAAGATATTAGCCATGCAGTTGATGATTTTGAATTTCCAATCATGGCATATAATTTATATCCTGGGCAGTTTGATATAGATGAAATGGTCCGTTTTAGAAATATGTTTACCAAGCAAATTTTCAATGGTAATAATTCAACACCTGGTTTTCATCTTTTAGTTAGCGGCAATACAGATATAACTAATGTATTTGATGTGATTAAAGATAATTGTGTCTCACCAAATAAGAACGAACTAAACTGTTTTGGATTAGCAGCGGTATTTAATTACATGCCTTTTTATAAATTTGATGGCGCAGATGCAACCGCTAATGGCAGCAATGTATATGATGTTTTAATGAAATATTATGAACAAAATATGTATAATAAATCTTATAGTACAATATTAGCTAACTCAACTGGCATAGGTGCAACTTATAAAGGATTATCGAAGTTAGTGGCAGCCCAATGGGAAAGAGAATGTGTAAATCTTACTTTAAAAAATAGAAACCTTGCTTACAACCAAGATTTTTTTGTCAAAAATAAACTAATAATAAGCCCATCATTGGCAGGTGGTCTAAAGTCTTTTGCTGAGCCATTTATAAGCTCCAACAGGTTTATTATTAAAAACGGTGTAACATCAAACATTACTGCAGGCGAAGAAATTGCATTGCTTGTTGGCTTTGAAGCAGAAGAAGGAAGTGATGTAAGAATTAGAATAAATACAAATGCATGCACTGATGGCAATAGAATTGCATCAATAAATAATAACACATCTCTATACCAAAAGGACAAAGAATTCTTTTTGTCAAATCAGGATGCTAGTAATACAATGGTACCAATAGAAATTGCAAAATTTTCTATTTATCCCAACCCTGCTAAATCAATAGTTACTATCAATGCTGCTTCAAATGAGTTAATAACTATTGTATTTACTGATATGTTGGGCAATATTATTTTGCAAGAATTTAATCGCATAGGTAATTCAGAAACAGAAATAAACATCGAAAACCTCCCTAAAGGCATTTACTTTGTTACAGCCAAAACAGCTACCAAGCAATATGTGAGTAAGCTGGTAAAGGAGTGAGGGGAGTGTAAAATGTAAAATGCAAAAAGAAATTTGTTTTTTTTATTGAAATGTATGTAGTGGCATTAATTGACAATTACTATTGAATCGCTTAATATCCTATTCTGTATTTATTACTAGTGCACCATCACGCAGAACATCCCAATATTCAATTTTATTTTGCTTTAATTCTTTGATTAATTTTTTGCGTACTGGTTTTATTAATGAAGCATCAATTACTATTTGTTGGTAATTATAGTTACTATCAATTGCTTTTAAATTCCCATTAAAATTTAATGCGATTAGTAAATAATCAATATTTATTTTTTTTGAATGCTTTAGTTGGTAAACGTTCTCCTTTGCAATAGCTATGGTTTTAGTGTTACACTTTAAGAACTCA
>JBEIDK010000146.1:0-7933 GCA_040383485.1 Flavobacteriales bacterium | reverse complement strand
CGATGTAAAAGAAAGTTGGGATGCTAGCTTGCACCCGCTTACAAATGTAGATAGCATTATTGAGAATGTAATGTTACATCCCGCAAAGGCAGTGGTAGTAACAGGTGGTGAGCCAAGTATGTATCCAATGCAATACATTACCAATGAATTGAAGAAAAAGAATATTCAAACTTTTATAGAAACTTCTGGAGCCTACCCACTTACTGGCAATTGGGATTGGATATGTCTATCGCCCAAAAAAACAATGCATCCTTTGCCAGAAATTTATCAATCGGCACATGAACTTAAAATTATCATACACAACAAAAACGATTTTGAGTGGGCGGAGCTAAACAGAAAAAAATGTTTGGAAGCAGGCAATGATTGTCACTTTTTTTTACAACCTGAGTGGAGCAAGGCTGCTACCATTATGCCTTTGATTGTTGACTATGTAATGCTAAACCCAGCATGGAAGGTGAGTTTGCAGACGCATAAGTATATGCATATACCTTAGGGTTTGAGTATTATTTACTAATTTAAATTGATTAATAATTTAGTCAGTAGTTTATATTGTAGTTTGTTCTCTGGTATTGATTTTTAGCTATGAATGAATATCATTCTAGCACATGTAACTTAATATTATATATTCGAAGAGCTATTTTGAAAATTAATCTTACTTTTCCTTGATGAAAAGTAACAACCACGAAGTGCTCATGAATACCATAAAAAAAACAATATTATATGAATAAAAATCATCCACCGCGGCGGATCTTTCTTTTGCTCCTATGGTCGCAATTTGTCAACCCAATAAAATTGCTACCATATGGGTGATTTCCTCATCCTTCGGAACTACCCACATGTATTAACGCAATTTGATTGCATTGAAAAACAAGAAAGAATGAGGCAGTTACAGCCCTGAAATAAAATGCAGGAAAACTTAATAAATTCAAATCTTATTGGTATAGTATTTTATAAATAATCAGCTTGAAACATCTGATTTCATTGGCATTTATGCCTTTTTAGGGACGACTAACTAAAAATTTATTGGCTTATTGCACAAAAATACCTAGCAATAACTATTTTTTATGTAATTGGTTCTAAGTTGTTTTATTCATATAATACTTATAATTTATGAATGAAAATAAAACGCAAGAATTGCTAACAAAAAGAGAGACGGAAATATTAAAGTATATTGTTGATGAACATACTTCATCTAAAATTGCACAGATAAGAAAACTTAGTATAAGTAAAGTTGAAACCCATAGAAAATACATTCTTAAAAAAAACAAACTCAAAAACAATAGTAGGCCTAATTAAGATTGCTATAGAAATGGAATTGCTTAATGAATACTTTAAGAAGTAAAAAAAAAATTAGAGTAGAAATTCCTAACTAAAAAAATCTTGTAAGCTACCAAAATAGGCACTATTCCAACCTTCCACAATATCATCGTAAGCTTCATCTGGAATATTTGAATGCTTTAATTCAACTGACGATGAGTTTCCATCGCCATGCGCATGAATTTTAATGGTTACTATTGAAGCTATTTCGGTATCGCCAAAATACCACTCTTGAACTACCTTTTTATTTTCAATAAATTCAATATTTTTCCCAATAATACTTTCATCCATTATTGAAAATTCTGTATTTGCAATTGTAGACATTTGAGCTTCTTGGTCAGTCCACATTTTTATTGTTAGAGGATTTGTAATTGCAATGTATACCTCTTCTGGACTTGCAGAGATTATAAAGTACTTTTTGTAATCTTTCATTTAGCAATTATTTAAAAATAAAAACGCTGCAAGAAAAATCTTACAGCGTTTTTATTAAATTTTATTTTAATTATTCTTTTGTCTTCTTGTCAAAGTCAATTACAATTGGTGTTGCAATGCAAATTGAAGAATAGGTTCCAATAACAATACCTATCAATAATGCAAAAGAGAAACCTCTAATAACCTCGCCACCAAAAATGAAGATTGCCAATAAAACAAAGAAGATACTTAATGAAGTATTCATTGTACGGCTTAAAGTATTATTAAGTGCCTCATTAATAATAATTGGAGTATCGCGTCCAATTAATTCTTTACCAGAATTGTTTCTTAAAAATTCACGAATACGGTCAAAAACCACTACTGTATCTGTCATTGAGTAACTCATTACTGTTAATATAGCAGCAATAAAGTTTTGGTCAATTTCTAATGAAAATGGTAGAACACCATTAAATATTGCAAAAATACTTAATACAATAAGTACGTCATGTATAAGGGCAACAACGGCACCTAACCCAAATTGCCACTTTTGGAAACGGATAAAGATGAAAACAAACATTAGACCACACGCAATTATTATTGCCCAAACTGCTGATTGCTTAATATCGTCAGAAATGTTTTCACCAACCTTTGAGCTACTCATTATATTTGACTTGTCAACTTGAGCAATTGTACTTAAGCCAGTTAATAATGCTGCTTCAACTTTTGCATCACTTTCTGTTGTATTATCGGTTATTAAATAAGGAGTTGTAATTTTCATTTGGTTATTCTTACCAAATGTTTTTACTTCAGGTGCTTTGTTATCAAATGGGCCAGAGAGTGCATTACGAATTTCATCAGTGCTAACAGGCTTATCAAATCTAACAATATATGAACGCCCACCTTTAAAGTCAACACCATAATTTAATCCATTTTTCATTAGCCCAACAACACCTAATATTATAATTATTGAAGAGAAAATGTAGTATTTTTTACGATTACCTACAAAATTAATATTTACATTTTTATAAATATTTTCTGTGCTTGGAATAGAGAAGGTAATATTCGAATTTTTATCCATTAAATATTCAAAAACTAATCTTGAAATAAAGATTGCTGCAAATAATGAAGTTAGAATACCTACAATTAATGTTGTTGCAAAACCTTGAACTGGCCCATTCCCGAAAATATATAATATAATACCTAAGATTAATGTTGTAATGTTTGAGTCTAAAATAGATGACATTGCGTGTTTAAAACCCTCACGAATTGCCATTTTACTATTCATCCCACTTCTTAACTCTTCGCGAATACGTTCGAAAATTAGAATATTTGCATCTACTGATAAACCAATTGTTAATACAATACCTGCAATACCAGGAAGCGTTAAGACTGCTTTCAAGCTAGCAAGTATTCCCATGATGAAGAATACGTTTGCAATCAATGCAACATTAGCAACCAAACCAGCTTTGTTATAGTAAAATGCCATGAATACTAGTACTAAAATCAAGGCTATAACAAATGATAGCAATCCTGCGCTAATTGCTTCCTTGCCTAAGGTTGGACCTACAACATCTTCTTGCACAATACGCGCACGAGCCGGCAACTTACCTGCTTTTAAAATGTTTGCTAAATCTTTTGCTTCGTTAATATCGAAGTTACCCGATATATTTGAACGACCACCTGGAATTTCTCCATTAACAGTTGGGAAAGAATATACATAATCGTCAAGAACAATTGCAATTGATTTACCAATATTTTTACCTGTTAAGTTTTTCCAAACTTGAGCACCTTCGGCATTCATTGTCATAGAAACTTCAGCTTTTGCCGAACCTTGAGCAAAATCACCTGTAGCATCCGTAATAACATTACCTTCAAGTGGAGCGTGACCATCACGATTTGAAACTTTAATAGCAACTAATTGCAAATACTTACCTTCTTTGTCAACTGGCTTAACTGTCCATAATAATTTTAGATTACGAGGTAAAACGCTTTTTATTTGTGGCATTCTTAAGAAACTATTGATACGAGCAGTATCCTTAATTGCTGCAGTACCAACAACAGGGCCTTCTGCAGCATAGTATCCATTATTTTGCTTGTAAACGGCTGGTTGCATTAAATCAAACAATGGATTTTCTTCTTTCGATTTTTTTGCAAGTGCAGCTTTTGAAGTATCTTTAGTATCAACCTTTTTATCATTTAATGATGCATTTAAACTTGCATCCAATGACTTTGTAGTATCTTTTTTGTCAGCAACATCTTTTACCTTAGCAGTGTCTGCAGCAACTGTTTTTGTTGAGTCTGATTCTACTTCACCTTTTAATATTGAAGCTAATTTCTTATTTGCATCAACAATTTTATTTTGAATGTCTTTATTATCATAGGTTTCCCAAAACTCTAAATTTGCAGTTCCTTGTAATAGCTTTCTTACACGTTCTGGCTCTTTAACACCAGGTAATTCAATTAAGATACGTCCAGAAACTCCCAATTTTTGGATGTTTGGTTGAGTAACTCCGAATTTATCAATACGAGTTCTTAAAATATTGAAAGAGCGGTCAATTGCATCCTTACTTTCAGTTTTAATCAGATTCAGAACATCTTCATTAGTAGACTCAAATTTTATTTTGTCCTTTAACTCTAAGGTATTAAAAATTGTTGCTAAACGTATGTTAGGGTCAATAGCCTTGTACTCATCATAAAACAGGGTGATTAAATCAGTTTGACTATTTTTTTGACGATTAACCGCATTATTAATTGCTTTGTTGAAATTAACATCTGGATTATTGTTGCTTAATGAACGTATGATGTCGGCTTGAGAGATTTCAAGTGTAACATTCATACCTCCACGTAAATCTAATCCAAGATTTATTTCATTTTCCTTACATTCTTTGTAAGTATATGCACCTAAATAAACCGGAGTAGTTGACATAGAGTCTAGGTATCTACGTTCATATGCCAACTTTACTGAATCAGGGTTTGATTTAGCTAACTGATTACCTGTTTTTTCGAATGTACTGAATTTTGTTTCAGCATAAGCTTTAGCATCTTTCTCAACGCTATTGGTTATCAACGTAAACGATAACTCAAATATACATGCTATTGCAAACGCAATGGCAAAGAATCTAATGGCACCTTTATTCTGCATAATTTATCTGTGTGCTTTGTTTATTAATTTAAAATTCACGATTTTTCAAAAGTTTGCGAAACTACATAAATTTTGTAATTATCAAAAACTTATTGCATTGCCTCATAAAACCGTTCGAAATATTTGAAGCATTCAATTGTTTAAATGCTTTTGGATTGTAGGTTAACAACCTTACTTATATTGGTTTGAATCTATAATTTTATCTAAGATTGAATTTAATATTTTTGATTCTTCGATAGATAGATGTTTAATAACACTTTCAAAATCATCATTATAACTATCTATTTCTGCTAATACTTTAAGCCCTTTATATGATATGTAAACTTCTGCTACTCTTCTATCTTTTTCATTTTCTTTTCTTATGGCCAACTTTAAATTAACTAATCTGTCAACAAGTCTTGATGCATCACTCATCTTATCAAGCATTCTTTCTTTTAAAATGCCTATATTACATGGCATAGGGTTCGTGCCTCTTAATATTCTAAGAATGTTGTATTGCTGTTCAGTTATTTTGTGCTGTTTTAAAATTTTATTATGATTATTTTTAATTAGGTTAAATACATAAATAATACTAACGATACTTTTATGATACTCGCTTTTAAACTCTTTTTGATTAATTGCTTTATTAATTCCTTGCATTAATTCTAAACTAATTGTGCAGGCAATTAAACTACTTTTTTGGTAATAACTCTAAAAAATATAATTTTTATTCTACGTTTGGAAAAATGTTTAAACTAAATATTGATCCTTCAGAAATACAAATTTTATCGCATGAATACTTTATGTATGAGGCGCTTAAACAAGCAGTACAAGCTTTTGAAACAGGAGAAGTTCCAATAGGTGCTGTAATTGTATCAGAAAATAGAATTATTGCAAAAGCATATAATCAAACTCAATTACTTAATGATGTAACAGCGCATGCTGAGATGTTAGCAATAACTGCAGCAACAAATTTTATTGGTGGTAAGTACCTCACAAATTGCTCAATGTATGTTACCGTTGAACCATGCGTAATGTGTGCTGGAGCTTTGTATTGGAGCCAAATTTCAAGTATTTATTATGGTGCATCAGATAGTAAAAGAGGGTATTCAAACTTTTCGAAAACACTATTACATCCTAAAACAGAGGTTAGTTATGGAATATTTGAAAATGAAAGTAAAAGAATAATGCAAGATTTTTTTAAAGCTAGACGATAAATTAGAATTAAGAGTAAATGAAAAACATAATAAAAATTTCAGGCGTAAACATTAGGGCAAATCATGGATGCTTGGAAGAGGAAACGCTAATAGGAGGCGATTATACAGTTGACATTGAAATTAATACTGATTACAGTAAAAGTTTTATGTCAGACAAATTAAATGACACTGTTGATTATTGTCAGGTATACGAAATTGTAAAAGATGAAATGTCTATAAATAGTAAATTAATTGAACATGTTGCCAATAGAATAATATTGAGAATAAAGGCGGAAGTAAAAAATAATATTGAAGGAATAGTTGTAAGAATTATAAAGCACAATCCTCCAATGAATGGGCAAGTAAATAATGTATCAGTAGAAATTCATGATTAAGTTTTGTTGGTAATTAAATTTGATTAGTTTTGCACCCTCAAAAAAATAAGGTTTCGTGGCCGAGTGGCTAGGCAGAGGTCTGCAAAACCTTGTACAGCGGTTCGAATCCGCTCGAAACCTCAAGAATAAGTAAAATAGTGAAACGCCAAATTTTATTTGGCGTTTTTTTTTAATCTTTTTTCAAAAACTAGGCTTTCTATCAAAAAACTATATATTTGAAATATTCATTATGAAAAATTTTAGATTATTCTTTAGTATTTTTGTACTTATTTTTTCGGTGTTAGAAACAAATGCACAATCGAAAATAAAAGACACCTACGCCATTTTTACTAAAGAAAGAGTGAAGTTTTTTTTTACAATTCAATCACAACTTGAAAAGGCTGTTTCCCCAACAGATACTACTAAAGTCAAATTTACATTTAGTTTATTAAAAGAAGGTGAGGTTGAGCAACTAAATGATAATATGTTTATTTTTAAAATGAAATACTCTAGACCCAACACCATTACTGCGATTAATAATTTACCCGAAAATATTATTAGTAAGTTGGCAATTAATTCAAATAAATTTCCTCCTAATTATGAGCTTTTTTGTAGAGAGAAAATTGTAAAAAACATGACTAACGTTTTTAAACAAATTGAAAGTAATACCAAATTAAAAAAGGTTGGCACATTTGAAGAAAAATTAAACTAATCTAATAAAGAATATTTAAATATTATGATTACTACTGAACAACTTCGTTCAATAAACTCAAGATTTACTGAGTTGAGGAGGCACCTTTGACGTCGATATTTTATTGCGACAAATAGAAGAAGAAGAAGAAAAAAGTCTTGACCCAAAATTTTGGGATGATTCTAAGAAGGCTGAAGAACACTTAAAAAAAATTCAACAAAAAAAGCAATGGACTGATGCTTACGCTATTTTAGGGAAAAGCATTGAAGACTTAAATATAATGTATGAGTTTTTTGAAATGAAAGAAGCTTCTGAAACAGAAGTTGAAGAGCAAGTTTCAAAAACTATTAAACTTCTTGAGGATCTTGAGTTTAAGAATATGTTAAGTGGAAAAGAAGATTCATTAAGTGCTATTCTCACAATTAATTCGGGTGCTGGCGGAACAGAAAGTTGCGATTGGGCAAGTATGCTTATGAGAATGTATATAATGTGGGCTGATAAACATGGATGTAAAGTAACAGAAGAAGATATTCAAGATGGTGATGCAGCAGGCATAAAATCAGTGACCCTTCAAATTGATGGACCATTTGCTTATGGTTATTTAAAAGGAGAGAGCGGTGTACATCGATTAGTTCGCATTTCTCCTTTCGATGCAAATGCCAAGCGTCATACTTCTTTTGCTTCAGTATATGCATACCCATTAATTGATGATACAATAACAATTGAAATAAATCCGGCAGATATTGAATGGGATACTTTTAGGAGTGGTGGTGCTGGTGGACAGAATGTAAATAAGGTTGAAACTGCAGTAAGATTGGTTCAT
>JBEIDK010000145.1:0-7985 GCA_040383485.1 Flavobacteriales bacterium | reverse complement strand
TAACTAGTTTGTACCAAAGTAAAATTTTTACTGTTGAATGGCTTAAAAACTGTCGCATTAACACCAGTTGTTGTAAATCCTTTCTCTAGAGCATTTACCATTGCATGACTTGGTTTTGGGGTTTGTAAACTATAATTTGAACTCATGTAATTTGCACCCAAATTAACCAACCATTTGGTATTAGAAATAATAGGGAAGTTTGCCACAAAACGCAATACTTGATTGCTTTTTATTCCTATATCTTCTTTGTTATAAACTGAAAAACTATCAACATTAGCAGTGTGAGAACCTACAAAATCATATCCTAAACTTATCAATCTATTCGGGCTTTGTCCAATTATTTTTGATGTACAGAATATCACTTTTGGCACATTATCTGTTGTTTCCATGTCTGCATACTGACTATAATCTTCCTCAGCAGCTTTTGAAGTATCTGTTTGTGAAAAACTAACTTGTGTATTACATACAAAGAAAACAACAATTATTTTGCAAATATTATTTACCATCTTATTTTTTCTTTAGCTCAACTCTTTTCCAAACATCCGTCCTTCCAAATAACGCAACACCTATGTAGCCTCTTACATCAAGTGTATTATTATCAGTCATTTTAATGGTGCATAAATAATTACTACCATTTTCTGCATCATATATAGTACCTTTCTCCCAAGTCAAATCTCCTTTATATTCAAAGCCCAATAATATTCTATAACCTAGAAGTGGAACTGTTCTTAATTTTTCGTCAGGATTGTTTTTGTCAACCTTCGGTGTTCCATCAGGATATTTTGGCTCGCGTAGCCAAACAATTTTACCCATATACTTATCGCCATACTTGTCAACTTTAACTCTTGCTTTGCCACTACCAACTTCCCAAACTCCTAATAATTTGTCTGCATCGCTACTTTGCGAAAAGCTTTTTGTATTGTTCAGCAATAGTAAACTGAATAGAAAAAGAAATAATTTATTCATATATTTTATTTTAATTTGTAAGTAAAGTTATTTATCAAATAAATAAACAAATATTGCTAAGTCCAAATTTAAATCCCTTTTTATTTTTCATCATACAATATTGAACCTTTAATCTAGATAAATTTGGATTTAATAATCATATTTTTACATTTGTTTTAACCAAACTATAGTTATTAATTTAAATTTTTTAAACATGGCAAATGGAGTAAACAAAGTAATTTTATTAGGGAATTTAGGCAAAGACCCTGAAGTAAAACATTTTGAAGGCGGTAGTGTGAAGGTAAACTTTCCTCTAGCAACATCAGAATCACACAAAGACAAAAACGGAAACAGGGTTGACCAAACAGAGTGGCACAACGTTGTTTTATGGCGCGCGCAAGCAGAATTCGCCGAAAAGTATTTAAAAAAAGGGTATACAATTTATGTTGAGGGAAAACTGAAAACACGAAATTGGGAAGACCAAAATAATGTAAAAAAATACATTACTGAAGTAGTTGGAGATTCCATAACAATTGTAAGTAAAAACGATAAACGCGATGACGCCAGCGGAGCAGCCAATGCGGAAGTAATTGAGGCTCCAACTGGTGATGACTTACCATTTTAATTTTAAATAATAAATATTCAAGTGGACGAACCGGTCAGGTACTGCACCATCTTATTTCAAATAAATTATCAGCACTCCGTAATGTTTGTGAGCATTATTGGAGTGCTTGTTTTTTTGCTCATCTCTGCATTGATAGCAGCGGCAGAAGTTGCATTCTTCTCTTTAGAACCAGCAGATTTAGAATTATTAAAAGCATCAACAGCGCCAGAAGAAAAAAGAATTGTTGACTTACTGAGTAAGCAAAAGAAACTTATTGCAACAATAGTAATTGCTCACAATTTGGTAAATATTGGAGTAGTAGTTTTGTCTGAATCAATTTTTGAAGACTTACTCCACAATGCTGTAAGTGAAACAACAGAGTTTATTATTAGAGTTATTATTGTTACTTTTTTAATTGTGCTTATTGGTGAGGTAATTCCTAAAATATATACCAAACAACACGCCTTAAAAACTGCAAAAAAACTAGTATTTGGAGTTTCATTAACAGAAAAAATACTGCAGCCACTATCCTATTTATTAATAAAATCTACATCATTACTTGATGTGTTGATGAAAAATAAAAAGCACGATTTAACAGTTGATGATTTGTCGCAAGCACTAGACTTAACAAGTAACGAAACTACGCCAGAAGAAGAAAGAAAAATATTGAAAGGCATTGTTGAATTTGGCAATACTGACGTAAGGCAAATTATGAAGCCTCGATTAGAAATAATTGCATTTAATGACGATTTATGGTATGATGAACTTCTAATAAAAGTTATTGAATGTGGTTTTTCGAGAATTCCAATTTATAATGAAACACCGGATAAAGTAATTGGTATTTTATATAGTAAAGATTTGCTACCTTATTTGAATGAAAGTAAAAACTTTGATTGGAAATCAATATTAAGAACACCTTTTTTTGTTCCAGCAAATAAAAAGATTGATGATTTACTGAAGGAGTTTCAAATAAAAAAAATGCACATGGCTGTTGTTGTTGATGAGTATGGTGGAACATCTGGCTTGGTAACTTTAGAGGATATTATTGAAGAGGTTATTGGCGACATCAATGATGAATTTGATGATGAAGAACTGATTTACTCAAAGCTAGACGACAACAATTATATTTTCGAAGCCAAAATAATGCTCAATGATTTGTATAGAGTTTTGCAAATTGATGGAGAAGTTTTTGAAAAGCAAAGAGGAGAAAGCGATACGCTTGCTGGCTTTATTCTTGAGATAACTGGCAAAATACCTGACAAAGGACAGGTTATTGAAATTGAAAATTATTCAATAATTATAGAGTCGGTAGATAAAAGAAGAATAAAACGTGTGAAGTTAACGTTAAAATAAATTCATCATTCTGTATTTTTCATAACAAAAACTTAACCTAAAGTAAACATTCCCCAAATACAGTAAAAATACTTTCGTGTCGTTAAAAATTAAATAACACATGAAAAAAAATTACATGATTGCTGCCTTATTACTAACGGCAAGTTTTACAGAAGCTCAATTTATTGAGTACACAAATTATCGTGGCGCATTTGGTGCCGCAAATACAGCTAACTGGACAGACAACTGGACGGAGTTTGATCCACAGTATAAAGTATATCCAAATACTACAACAACAGTTCAAGCTGATATTACTGCAAACACAACATGGGGTAGTAACGATGTTGTGTTATTAAAAAACAAAGTGTATGTAACTAATAATGCTACATTGACTATTCAACCAGGTTGTATTATCCGTGGCGATAAACAAACTGAAGGTACATTAATTATAAGTAGAGGTTCTAAATTAATGGCCGAAGGCACAGAAACAAATCCTATCGTTTTTACTTCTAATTTTGACACTGCATCGCGATATGTTGGAGATTGGGGAGGCGTTATTTTATGTGGTAAAGCTCCAATGAATCAAGTTTCTGCGGTAGTTGAAGGCGGTTTAGATACTTCAAAGGCAAGATACGGAGGTGTTGACCCAGAGGATAATTCAGGTATATTAAAATACATACGTATAGAGTTTGCGGGTTTTCCATTTCAACCAGATAAGGAAATTAACGGATTAACTTTTGGTGCAGTAGGACGCGGAACAACTGTAGACTATATTCAATGTAGTTATATTAATGACGATTCTTTCGAATGGTTTGGTGGTACTGTGAATTGCAGACACTTAATTTCATATTCAACTGTTGATGATGACTTTGATACTGACTTTGGTTATTCAGGTAAGGTACAATATGGTTTAATTATTCGTGACCCAGATTTAAGTGACCAGGCAGCAAGCAGTACTTCAGAAGGTTTTGAAAGCGATAATGATGGGGCTAGTAGCACAAGAACTCCAATGACTACTGCAGTGTTTACAAATATAACAATGGTTGGGCCGTATAGAGGCAATACCACAGCAGCTTTGCCTGCCAACGCAGATTTTGCAAGATGTATTAGAATACGACGTAACAGCGGAATATCTATTTTCAACTCAATTTTCACAAATTTTCCAACAGGGATTGAAATAAAAGATGCTGCAACTTCTGATAATGTTTCTGGCGATACAATTCGTTTTAAAAACAACACTTTTGCATCAATTAAGAATAATGATACTTGCGCCGCAACTGGCGTTACTGTAAATGTTAACCAATGGTTTGAAAATAATAATAACGATTACTATACTTCTTCTTCTAGCATTAACTGGGTAAATCCATATCCAGAATTATGGGTGAAGCCAGATTACAGATTAAATATGGGCTCACCAATGATGGCTGCCAATGCAACAAACTTTACAGACTCTAAGTTAGGACAAGTTACTTTTGATGTAAGTGTAAAAGAAATAGGTAATGTAAGCAATCTAACGTTGTATCCAAACCCTGCATCATCAACTATTGTTTTAGAGTTTACTAATTCAAGCAATTCAAATAGTGTAATAAATATTACTGATGTTACAGGTAAGTTAGTTCGTTCTCAAAATTTAGTTACTAGTACTGGTAAAAATATAACCAATATCGATATACAAAGCCTTGACTCGGGCATTTACTTTGTTCAGCTTACAATTAATGGCAAACAAACTATTAAGAAATTTGTAAAAAACTAATCAACAAAAATTAGGGAAAAGGCGGATAAATAAAATTATCCGCCTTTTTTAATAACCATTGCTTAAGTATATCTTAACATTTGCTTAACACGACAAACTCACTTTTGCATCAAATATTAAATGATGCAAAAAGTTTACGCACTACTATTCATCCTCCTTTCTTCTTTTCAATTTAGTTTCTCACAAGGTACAATTACAGGTAATGTAATTGATAAAGCTACAGGTGAGACTTTACCTGGAGCTACTATTAAACTTGAAGGCACAAGCATAGCAACGGTTACTGATTTTGATGGTAATTTTAGATTACAAAAAATTACCGCTGGAAATTATGTCCTTGAAGTAAACATGATGGGTTTTGCTACAAAAAAAATTAAAAATGTTTTAGTTGAGGATAAGAAAGTTGTCAACGTCAATTTTATTTTAGAAGAACCGAAAACTGTTGATATAAATGAAGTTGTTATTGAAGCAACGGCCCGTCGTGAGAGTATGAACGCAATTCTAATTCAACAAAAAAATAGAATTGCAGTTAGCGATGGTATATCGGCAGAAACAATTAAGAAAACTCCCGATAAAAATGCTGGTGATGTTGTAAAACGTATAAGCGGCACAACAATTCAAGATAATAAATTTGTAATTGTAAGAGGGCTTAATGACAGGTACAATTATACCATGTTAAATGGAAATCCTTTGCCAAGCACAGAGAGTGACAGAAAGGCATTTTCATTCGATTTATTCCCCGCTTCATTATTAGATAATATTACTATTTTAAAAACAGGAACTCCAGATATGCCAGGCGATTTTGCTGGTGGAATTGTTACCATAAACACACGTGCCATTCCTGAGAGCAATAGCCAATCAATTTCAATCAGTAGTGGTTATAATGATTTTAGCACCAATAAAAAGTTTGTAACAACTAAGTCGGGTAAATACGATAAGGTAGGAATTGATGATGGTAGCAGAGAGTTGCCAAGTGCTTTGCCTGACTCAATTTTTAGAAGTGCTACAGCAACTGACCGTGTTGAATATGCTAAAATGATGCCTAATAACTGGGCATTACAAACAATCCAAAAAGCAGCTCCTTCTTTAAATTTTCAATACCAAATCGGAAGGGTTGGCAAGGTGTTAAATAATGACGCTGGTTTAATATTTGCACTGACATATGGTAATAGTTTTAATACTCAAAGCGCTTTTAGAAATGATTTTACAGAGCAACCAAATGCACCTTCATTAAAAGAGTTTGAGTTAAAAGATACAAGTTATAGCAATCAAATAAATACTGGGGCAGTTCTTAATTTATCGACCAAAATAGGTACTCATAGCCAAGTAAGTTTTAAAAACCTATTTACAATTAATACTGATAATAGGGTTATTGTAAGAAATGGAATCCGTGACTATTCCGCAGAAGTGCAGCAATTAGAAAAATCTTCGGTTCGATGGTATACTGAAAATCAATTATTGAGTAATCAATTACAAGGAGAACATTTATTAAGTGCTAAAAAAGGGATAAAACTTAATTGGAATAGTTCATATAATAATATTACACGCAACACACCTGCCATAAAACGAATGATGTATACTACAAATCATATCGTTAATCAAGAGGATAGCACACAAAAAGACAAACCATTTGCTGCAGCTATTTTACCGTCGGGTGCATCACCAAACGCCGGAGGCAATATTTTTTCATCAAAGAATAATGAACAAATGATGAGTGGCAATATAGATTTAACTCTGCCTCTTTCATTTATCAAAAAAGTAAAATCAGAGTTTAAAATAGGTGTTGCTCGTCAACAACGTAATCGTGAGTTTAAGTCGCGCCATTTAAGTTATAATACGTATAAAGTTAATAATAGAAAAGCTCCGGTTAAGTTTGCCGATTCTTTACTAACCATGAGTGAAGATAGTATTTTTGCACCTTCAAACATGGGAGTTATCAAACCATTTCAAGAAGCGACAGCCACGGCTCCTAAACAAAATGGTTTAAGTGGATTTACATTGGATGATGCAACAAAACTTAATGATTCATATACTGCATCATCATTATTAAACGCAGCCTATGCCATGTACGATGTGCGTTTTTTAAACAACTGGCATATAGTTGCTGGAACCAGAGTTGAAGAGTACAACCAAAAAGTGAATTCTTTTTCAGATGATGGAACACCTGTTGGAATAGACAATACGGTAATAGATTGGTTGCCAAGTGCAAACTTAGTGTATAGCCTAAACGAAAAAACAAATTTGAGAGCGGCTTTTTACAAAACAGTAAGTCGTCCTGAATATAGAGAATTGGCACCGTTTGGGTTCTTCGACTTCACCTCATTTTTTACTGTACGAGGTAATCCATTATTGCAACGTGCTACAATTAATAACTACGATTTGAGGTACGAATGGTTTGGAACCTATAACCAATTGTTTTCTACTTCCGTTTTTTACAAGTCATTTGCTAATGCAATTGAGCAAGTAAGTGTTCCTTCAGAATCAAGAACTATCGACTACCAGAATATTGCAAAAACCCAAAACTATGGTGTTGAATTTGAATTCAGAATTAATGCTGCTGCAATATCAAAACAATATGATAATAAATTTTTAGCCAACCTATCAACCTTTGCAAATGTTTCTTTAATAAAATCGGTTGTAGATTTAACAGATGTTAAGGATGCAGGTGCTTTAACAAGACCACTACAAGGCCAATCGCCATACATTGTTAATTGTGGACTTCAATATTTTGATAACGACAAGCAACAAGGAATTAGTATTTCTATAAACAAAATTGGACGCAGAATTTATTTGGTTGGAAATATTGCTGAGCCAAGTATATGGGAAAATCCTCGAACTGTAATCGACATGCAAATTAGTAAACTATTCTTTAAGCATCTTGAGTTAAAAATTAATTTACGCGATGCTTTGGCAAATGATTATATTTTTTATCAAGACTTAAATAACAACGGAAAGTATGATAAAGATGGTACTGACAATATGATTAACAACTTATACAATGGTCGTACTATAAGCTTAGGAGCAAGTTGGAGATTTTAAGCAGGAAACATTACCCTGTTTAAATTTATAATCCTTCTTCATTGCTTTATAAACTTGCTTTTATACAATTTACCATCTCTGTTTTTGAGGGTAAAAAAGTAAACTCCATCACTCAATTCTGAAATGTCAAGGTTTTGTATATTCACTGCACTGTACCTAACTTCGCTTTGCTAAATGTCAGTTTCCACAGGGATAGCAGCATCTGCTGTGATATCTTTAACAGAATTAAATAAAAAAATAACAAAATTATAATTTGATAAACCAACAATTAAAAATATCCATTGAAACAGTATGTTTGTAAAACTAAAAAGCAAT
>JBEIDK010000144.1:0-8094 GCA_040383485.1 Flavobacteriales bacterium | reverse complement strand
AGCGCAGTTTTATTGGAAATAGCAAGGCAAATATCAACTGCTAAATTAGATATAGGGGTAGATTTTTTCTTTTCGGATTTAGAAGACTATGGGCAACCAAACAATAGTACTTTGGCAAAGATGGAAAATAGTTGGTGCCTTGGAACACAATATTGGGCGGCAAATCCTCACGTTCCTAATTATAAAGCCAGTTATGGTATATTGTTAGATATGGTTGGAGCAAAAGATGCTGTTTTTCCAAAAGAAGGTACTTCGATGTTTTATGCTGCCGGGGTGCAAGAAAAAGTATGGCAAACAGCAGCAAAGTTAGGATACGCCAATGAGTTTGTTTATGCGGAAATGGGACAAACTACCGATGATCATTTATATGTAAATAGAAATGCTAATATTCCTTGTATTGATATTGTACACATGAATCCAGAAACTGGCACATATGGATCACATCATCATAAACATTCGGATAATTTAGATATTATTGATAAAAAAACTTTGCAAATGGTAGGACAAGTAGTTTTGGAAGTTCTTTGGCAAGAAGGAACAAAATAAAATTAAAACATATTACTATTCGCCACTTCGTGGATGACTTTGCTTAAATGTTTTTTTTAATTTTTCGATACTATTATGGGTATAAACTTGTGTAGCGCTTAAATTTGCATGACCCAAAATTTCTTTAATTGCATTTAAGTCGGCACCATTGTTTAGCATGTGAGTTGCAAAAGTATGGCGTAAAACGTGAGGAGATTTTTTTTGCTGAGAAGTGACATTTCCTAATGCTTTTTTTACAACCTCATAAACTAATCTATCATAAACTTTTTGTCCTTTCTCTGTTATGAAAACATTATTGGTAAATGTCTCTTTTTCATTTCTAATATATAGATACTTTTTGTACATTTCTAGGATTTCATGAGTGATAGGAATGCTTCTTTGTTTATTGCCCTTACCTAAAACTCTAATCAGCGAATTGTATGTATCAAAATCATTTAATGTGAGCGCCACTAATTCAGCACGTCTAATACCAGTGGTGTAGAATAATGTTACTATTAATTTGTTTCTAGAACCAACGAAATCATCGTTAAAAAGATGGTTATTTAAAACTTTATCAATATCTTTTTCAGTTGTAAATTCTGGTAGTTTTTTTTCAGTTTTAGGACTTATTATTTTTAGCATAGGATTTTTAGAAACCAAACAATTTTTCAATAAAAACTTATAATACGTTTTCAATGCAGATATTTTTCTATTCACTGTTCTTGCTTTAAGTCCACTATCAAGTATACTAGCCATCCAAAACCTAATAATTTTATGATTTACATTATTTATACTCTCAACTTTAAATTCCTTTTCTAGATAATCTAAAAAATCATTTAAGTCTTTTTCGTATGCTATGATGGTATGAGATGAAACTCTTTTTTGAGATTTTAGATAGGTAATAAAATCAGAGCCATAAAAATTGTTATTCATTTTTTGAGGAAGTTATTACAAAGCTAAATTCATAATTTAAAATAAGTCAAAAATTCGATTGTAGTCTCTTGCATCTGTTGCATGGCACGAGATGCATCCACTACCTTTCTTAGTTATTGAATATACCACATCACCGTTAGTTTTATATTCTGACCACAGCCAGTCCTTTCCGCTATTGCTATCTTGTTTTTTAATCATTACTGCATAAAGCGCTAATGAACCCGTTTGGCTATCATACAATTCCTTTACTACAATTGAACCATTTGGGAATGTTTTACCAACTGGTAATTTTCCATTATCAGTCATTACATCAAATGCAATTTTATTGTACCTCATTCTAAAAAATTTATTGTGAGGACTTTTTGCTGAAGATTGAAGAATAGCAGAATTTGATTTGTAGTAACTAAATCCTGCACTGGTTTTTATTTGTTCAAAAACAGAAACATCTGTTTCATCTTTGGCAATTTTGTCTTTCTTGCAATGAATTGAAATTGCAGATATTGCAATAAAAAGAATCAATATTTTTTTCATTTAATATGAAGTATTTTTCTTAAACAAAGTAAATACTATTATTGTTTTTAATTACTTAATTTTAGCAACTATTTTAAATATTAACTTGTCAATAAAAATGCAAAAAAAAGTCATTGTAGTAGGTTCCGGTTTCTCTAGTTTAAGTGCAGCATGTTTCTTGGCTAAGTATGGTTATGATGTAACTGTGCTCGAAAAGAATAATGATTTGGGTGGTCGTGCCAGAAAAATGGAAATAGATGGTTTTGTTTTTGATATGGGTCCAAGTTGGTATTGGATGCCTGATGTTTTCGAAAAATTCTTTGCATCGTTTGGTAAAAAAGTATCAGACTATTATGAGTTAATTAGATTAGAACCTTCTTATACAGTGGTTTTTGAACAAAATGAGGTAATGAAAATACCGTCGAATTTTGAAGAACTAAAAACACTTTTCGAAAGGTATGAACAAGGTGCTGGCACAAAACTTGAAGAATTTTTATCAGACGCTGAGTATAAATATAAGGTTGGAATAACTGATTTGGTTTATAAACCTTCGCTTTCTATCACAGAGTTTATGAGCCCTAAACTACTTTTTGATGTAATGCGTTTAAACACATTCAAAAGTTTTTCGAAACATGTACGAGAGTATATTAAAAATCCAAAACTGTTAGAATTGTTAGAATTTCCCGTACTCTTTTTAGGAGCTACACCCGAAAATACACCTGCTTTATATAGCCTTATGAATTATGCTGATATGAAATTAGGAACTTGGTACCCGATGGGAGGCATGCATAAAATTGTTGAAGGAATGGTTAGTGTTGCAAAAAGTTTGGGAGTTAAGTTTCATACCAACCAAGCAGTAATCTCAATGCTTACTGAAGATAATTTGGTTACAGGAGTTAAAACAATTGATAATGTTTATAAGTGCGATGCTGTTGTAGCGGGTGCAGATTATCATCATATTGATAGTCAAGTGTTGAGTAAGAACTTTAGTAATTATAATGAAAATTATTGGAGTAAAAGAGTAATGGCACCTAGTAGTGTTTTATATTATTTGGGTATTAATAAAAGAATAAAGAAATTAACCCATCACACTTTATTTTTCGACGCAGATTTTAAACTGCATGCAAAAGAAATTTACGAAAGCACGCAATGGCCAACCAATCCATTATTTTATGTTTGTACACCTACTGTAACAGATAGTTCTGTTGCCCCAAACGGTTGCGAAAATATTTTTTTACTAATGCCAGTTGCAACAGGTTTAACTGATGACACTGAAGAGGTGCGTGAAAAATATTTTAAAATAATGATGGATAGATTAGAAGAGTATTGTGGCGAAGGAATTAGGGATAACATTATCGTTAAGAAAAGCTATGCTCAAAGAAATTTTATTCAAGATTATAATTCGTTTAAAGGAAACGCTTATGGTTTAGCAAACACTTTAAAACAAACTGCAATCTTAAAACCATCCTTAAAAAACAAAAAAATTAATAATTTATTTTATACCGGACAGCTTACAAGTCCAGGCCCTGGAGTACCTCCTTCCATCATTTCAGGCGAAGTAGTAAGCAACTTAATTTTAAAAGAGATTTAATTATTTATTCATAAAGTAGTATTTAATCAATAGTTCTTGTTTTTTTGCACGAAATAAGTTTTATGCTGGATCAGGATTTTGCCGAAGGTGCTACGCTTTTAATTGATAAGCCATACAAGTGGACATCATTTGACGTAGTTGGTTATTTCAAAAAAATTGTGGGAGTAAAGGTGGGGCATGCTGGCACCTTAGACCCTCTAGCAACTGGACTACTCGTTATCTGTACTGGTAAAAGAACCAAAGAATTACCAGCATTGCAAGCTGATGAAAAAGAATATACTGGAACTTTTTTATTAGGTGCTAGCACTCCCTCATTTGATTTAGAAACCGAAATTGATTGCAATAAATCTGTAAGTCATATCAATAATGATGAGATTATAAATATATTTAAGGAGTTTGAAGGAAAGCAAAATCAAATAGCTCCAATTTTTTCTGCAAAGCACATTGATGGCGAGCGCTCATATCTAAAAGCACGCAGAGGCGAAAGTGTAGATATAAAACCTGTTGAAATCGAAATTAAAGAATTTGAATTAATTGAGGTAATCAACTATGAAAACACTATTGAGGTTAAGTTTAGGGTTCTTTGCACAAAAGGAACTTATATTAGAGGGCTAGCTAGAGATGTTGCCTTAAAACTTGATACCGTTGGGCATTTATCTAGTTTAAGAAGAATTAGAAGTGGTATTTTTAGAATTGAAGATGCAATTACTATAGATGATATTAAGAAGAAATTCAATTATGAAAGTAGAAAGCGTAAGGATTAATTTGTGTATCTTTATAGAACAATTGTTAGCAAATTTTTTGTAGCAATTAAATTTTTTGACTTAATAGTTTCATTTAAAATTTTGACATAATGAAGAAATCAATACTTACCTTTCTAACAGTTATCATAACATTACATTGTTTCTCACAAAAAAATTACTGCTCCGAAACAAAACGTAATTCTATACAACGCAAGGCAGTTGTTCCGTCAAGCGTTACAACACTTGAAAATAAATATGATGTAAAATTCTATCATTTAGATATAGATGTTGAACGTACTAATAAATATGTAATTGGTAACGTTAGAACCATTGCTAAGGTAATTGCAAATGCACTTGATACTTTCGCTTTTGAATTGCACTCAAATTATACCATCGACTCAATAAAGCTAGCAGGAAACTTACTTACTTATAGCAGAATTGGTGCAGCAGTGTATGTAAACTTACCAAATACATTATTTCAAAATCAAACCATAGATGCTAAAGTATATTATAAAGGTGGAGCACCAAGTTCAGGCGCTTCTGCTATTGGTGATGGATTGAATAGTAAATCGTCTCCACAATGGGGGAATAGAGTAACCTGGTCATTAAGTGAATCATATGTTGCTTATGAGTGGTGGCCGTGTAAGCAACAACTACGCGATAAAATTGATTCTAGCTATTGTTTTATCACAACCGACAATACCAATAAAGCTGGCTCTAATGGTGTTTTAACAGCGGTGGTGAGCTTGCCAAATAATAAAAGTCGCTACGAATGGAAATCTAGGCATCCGATAGATTATTATTTAATTTCTGTTGCAGTAGCACAGTATATGGATTACAGTATTTATGCACATCCAGCTGGTGCAGATTCTATTTTGGTGCAAAATTATATTTATAATAATCCTGCTGTATTATCAGCATTCCAAAGTAGTATTGATGAAACAACTACACTTATTGAATTATTTTCAGAAAAGTTTGGCCTCTATTATTTTAGTGATGAAAAATATGGTCATTGTATGGCGCCACTAGGCGGCGGTATGGAACATCAAACGATGACTACAATTGGCTTTTTTAATTTCACATTAATTGCTCATGAATTAGGACATCAATGGTTCGGTGATAACGTTACTTGCAAAACATGGAGTGATATTTTTGTGAATGAAAGTTTTGCATCATACACCGAATATATTGCACTTGAAAACTTATATCCAACACAAAAGGAGCAACACATGCTTGACGTTCATAATTATGTAATGTCTCAGCCTAACGGCAGTATTTGGTTTACTGACACAAATAATGTTGGAAGAATATTCGATTCAAGGTTAAGTTATGATAAAGGAAGTGCTATGTTGCACATGCTTAGGTATGAAATAAATAATGATTCAATATTTTTTCTTGCGCTCAAAAACTATCAAGCACAATATTCTAATGATGTAGCAACTGCATTAGATTTTAAAGCTGTTGCAGAGAATGTTTCTGGGCAAAATTTTACAACCTTTTTTGAGCAATGGTTTTATGGTGAAGGTTATCCTACTTTTAATGTAAAATATCAACAAGTAGGTAATTTATTACGAATTCAAAATACAGAAGTAGCTTCAATGCCAAGTGTAACGCCTTTCTTCAAAACACATATAGACTATTTAATTCATAGGAATATTGGAGATACATTAATTAGGTTGGAACAGACTCAACAAATACAATTAAATGAGTTTAATATTGCTGGTACAGTTACGAGTATTGAAGTTGATAAAGACAATTGGGTAATGAATCAACTTAATCCAATTACAATTGACAATACTTTAGGAATAAAAGAAATAAACAATTCTACTATTAAGATATATCCAAATCCTTCAAATAGTTTGGTCACGATACAAACAAATAATAAATTAAAATCAATTTCATTATTTAAACTAAATGGGGATTTAGTTTTTGATTGCAAGGGTGTCCAAACTATTGATGTTTCAACCATTGCAAATGGTATTTATTATTTTTCAATTGAAACAGTATCAGGGGAAATTTTGAAACAGAAATTCGTAAAAAACAAGTAAGGAATAGCAGGGAGAAGTGATTGATAAGTTAAGATATTTAATTAGTTACTTAATTGACGTAAAAATTTATTCGTCAAAAAGCGAATTAAATAGCAATTTAACTGTAATTCTCAGAAATGGTAAAAAGATTTTAAATGCAAAAAATGCAAACTATTCGTTCGGAGATTTACATAAAGTTTTTCAAATAGTATTTAAAAAAATAGATTTAAAAGCTAAAGTTTTAAATGAAGTTCTTATTCTTGGCTATGGAGCTGGAAGTGTTTCTTCAATAATTAGGGATGAATTAAAACTTACACCTGAAATAGTAGGCATTGAAGCTGATTTAGAAGTAATTGAAATTTCGAAAAAGTATTTTCATAAATTAAATAACAAAGATGTTTTAATACATGATAAGGCAGAAAATTACATTAGTTATTGCACCAAAAAATTTGATTTAATTGTAATTGATGTTTTTGTTGACTTGTCAGTTCCGATAGCGATTCAATCATTCGATTATCTAAAAAAAATCAGCGTTGTTCTTAGTGAGAATGGAACTATTTTATACAACTTTGTTCAGTTTTCTAAAGAATCAAAGGAACAATTTATTGAAATCGAAAAAAAGTGCAATTCAATATTTCGTAATGTTGAAACACTAAAAGTAATTGACTTTAATAGAGTGCTGGTATTGAAGTCTTAACTTTTTTTCTTACAAATATTTCCTTTATAGCTAATATGAAATTATAATATCCAAATAACTAATAATTAAAATATATTCAATCGATTACTTTAAACTAACAATTATTCATTAAATTTTTGATATTTGCGGCTATTAATAAAAAGAGAATTGAAAGTATCGCGTGAAGTTAGAATAGGTGCCACAGTAATAATTGCAATTGCATTATTTTTATACGGCTTTAATTTTTTAAAAGGCAAAAACATATTTACACAACGTACCAAGTTTTATGCTGTATTCGACAATGTAGGAGGCCTCACAGAATCTAACCCTGTTATGATAAGAGGATATGCTGTTGGCCAAGTAAACAAAATATTTTTTCATCCTAACAATTCACAAAAACTTGTTATAGAGCTTTCACTTCAAGAAAACGACTTACAAATCCCTAAAAATACGGTTGCAAAAATATACTCCTCAGGACTTTTAGGTGGTATGGCAGTAGAGTTAGTTTTTGGAAATGCGAAAGAATTTATAGAAAGTGGTGATACTCTAACATCTGCACTTGACCAAGGCATTATGGATGCTATTAGCAAGCAAGCAGCTCCAGTAAAGGATAAGGCCGAAAAATTACTTGTTTCGGTAGATTCATTAGTGCAAAGTATCAATGCTATTTTCAATAACAATGCAAAAGGTAATTTGCGTTCAACAATAAATAATCTAGATAAAATATCTTTGCAAATTGAAGGGTTAGTTGGAGAGCAACGTGAAAAATTAAATGGAATTACAGGCAATATCAATTCAATTACATCAAACATAAAAGACAATAACGAGAAGCTAACCAATGTTATAAAAAACTTTTCAAACATCAGCGATTCACTTGCAAAATCAAACATTACCACAACTTTAAACAATGCCAATACTGCGTTGAAATCTGTTTCGGAAGTAGTTGAGAAAATTAATAAAGGAGAAGGAACACTTGGACTATTGCTGAATGATAAAAAAATGTACAATAATCTTGAATCATCTTCCAAAGATTTAGACAAATTACTTATAGATATGAAGGAACATCCTAGCAGATATGTTCATTTTAGT
>JBEIDK010000143.1:0-8147 GCA_040383485.1 Flavobacteriales bacterium | reverse complement strand
GCATATGCTCTTATTCTTGAAGAAAATAGAGGGCGAAGAAGAATACCCATTATTATTGGAGTTTTAGAAGCTCAAGCAATTGCTATTGAGAAGGAAAAAATAAAACCTAACCGACCACTTACACATGATTTATTCAAGCCCATATCTTCAGAATTTGGTATTAACTTTACAGAGGTAATCATTTACAATTTAGTAGAAGGTGTTTTTTATGCTAAAATACTTTGTAATAATGGAGAACGTGAAATAGAGCTAGACTCTAGAACTAGCGATGCCATTGCCATAGCTTTGAGGTTTAATTGCCCAATTTATACTTATGAATTTATTATTAATTCGGTAGGTATTTCTATTGATGATGATGAATCTAATATGTCAGTTGATGAAGATGATGAACTCGTAGAAAAGGAAGAAGAGCCTGTGAATGTGTTCTCAAAATATACTAATATTCAGTTAAGCGATATGTTACAAGAAGCATTAGATGCAGAGGATTATGAAAAAGCTACAAATATTCGAGACGAAATAAACGCTAGAAAAAATCAATAATTTAATTCTTATTTTATGGAACAATTTACTGGGATAATTGGTATTATTCTCATTTTAGGACTTGCTTTTTTAATGAGTAATAACCGCAAGGCTATAAATTATAGATTAGTATTAAGCGGATTAGCAATTCAGCTTAGTTTGGCAATATTTATACTAAAAGTTCCATTTGGCCAAACATTGTTTTCTAAGCTTGGCTACCTCGTTACAAAGGTACTAGATTTTTCAATGAAGGGTGCCGATTTTGTTTTTGGGATACTGGTAAATGGTACCAAACTCGACAATGTATTTGGCATTGGAAGCGGCTTTATTTTTATTTTCAAAATCATGCCTACAATTATTTTTGTTAGTGTATTGGTGAGTATAGCATATCATTTAGGTTTAATGCAACGTATTGTGTCTGTAATAGCTAAAATAGTTCATAAGCTTATGGGTGTTAGTGGTAGTGAGGCGTTAAGTAATGTTGCGAGTGCCTTTGTTGGACAAGTAGAAGCTCAAATTATGATTAAACCATATATTAGTTCTATGACCAAGAGTGAACTTTTAGCAAGTATGGCAGGCAGTATGGCTTGCATTGCAGGAGGGGTTATGGCCGTTTATATTTCTATGGGAGTGCCTGCTCCATATTTGATTGCTGCTAGTATAATGGCTGCGCCTGCAGCATTGGTAATTGCAAAAATAGTTTATCCCGAAACTGAAGAATCTATGACCAAAGGCAATGTTACGCTTGAAATAAAAAAGACACACGCCAATTTATTAGATGCTATATCTCATGGCGCTGGCGATGGATTAAAGGTTTCTTTAAATGTATTAGCCATGTTAATTGGCTTTATAGCATTAATAGCAATGATTGATTCTGGTTTAGGTTATTTAGGACGAGGATTGGCTTCGAAGAACATTAGCTTTAGTGCAATTGGTATTGATGTAGCACATTTAAATTTAAAAGAAATTTTAGGGAGTATTTTCTCTGTTTTTGCTTGGGCTATGGGTGTGCCCAGTGCCGATACACATGCAGTTGGAGGTTTGCTAGGAACAAAAATTGTTATTAATGAATTTGTAGCTTATAGCGATTTAACTGCAATGATGAAAAGTGGGGCGTTATCGCCAAAAGCAATAACAATAGTTAGCTTTGCTTTATGCGGCTTTGCAAATTTTAGTAGCATTGCTATTCAGGTTGGAGGTATTGGAGAATTAGCTCCCGACCGCCGAAAGGACTTGGCTAAATTAGGAATGCGTGCATTAATATGCGGAACACTAGCCAGTTATTTATCTGCAACCTTGGCTGGCATTTTGGTTTAGTAGTTTACTCTTTAAAACCAGGTAATATTTATTTTTTTACCTCTACAAAATAACATTAATTCACATAAATTAAAATATTGTTACCTCATTCAAAATAAAACTTCACCTCACACAATAAAACCAAAAGAGATTCGTTATAGTTTAAAATAATAAACTATTTGCATGGTAAAAAACTACTCCAAACCATTATTGCTTAATTTAAATAACAATACTAAAGAAAAACTTTCTTTCAGCAGTGATTCTATATTAAAGCAAGAAACAATTAATAATATTTTAGCTTACTCTAAAGCTTTAAGTGTGTATTCGGTAAAAGAAAAAGAGCCTATAGTTTTAATTTTAAACTGATTTAACTTTAACCCAGATTATGCGTTAGGGGTTCGTAGTGAAGCGCCAAAGCCCAATAAAATATGAACTTTTACGAATAAATCATATTGAATATATGATGCATGAGAAAAAGTTGTTTACTTCATATTTTGAAGGGATTTTGCGTTGTAATAGAATTTCTAATGCATATTCTGGGTTTAACTAAACGCTTGCATTTCATACAACTTTTTGTATTGTGAGTTTGTATTTAGGAGTTGCCTGTGGTTTCCTCTTTCAATAATTTCTCCTTTCTCTAGTACGATGATTTCATCGGCCATTACTATGGTTGACAAACGATGAGCAATAACAACGCTTGTACGGTTTTTCATTAAGTTACCCAATGCTTCTTGCACTAGTTTTTCGCTTTCTGTATCAAGTGCTGATGTTGCTTCATCTAAAATTAAAATAGGAGGATTTTTGAGTACTGCTCTAGCAATACTTATTCTTTGTCTTTGCCCCCCACTTAGTTTTGCACCGCGGTCCCCAATGTTTGTTTGGTAACCATTTTCAGTTCGAATAATAAACTCATGAGCATTAGCAATTTTAGCCGCTTCAATAACTTTATCTTCGCTGGTATTTGGTATACCAAAGGCTATGTTGTTATAAATAGAATCGTTAAATAAAATAGACTCTTGAGTAACATTGCCCATTAGCGCCCTAAGGCTATTCATTTTTAGGTTTTGTATGTTATGTCCGTCTATTAATATTTCACCTTCTGAAACTTCGTAAAACCTTGGAAGTAAATCAACAAAAGTAGATTTACCTCCGCCTGAGCGTCCCACTAACGCTATCATTTTGCCTTTCTCAATTTTAATATTGATATTTTTTAGTGCGTAGCCCATATCGCCTTTTGAGTATGCAAAACTTACGTTTTTAAATTCTACTTCGCTCCTAAAACCATCAATCTCTTTGGCATTTGGCAAATCATTTATAGGATTATCGGCATCTAAAATATTAACTATTCTCTCGCCCGATGCTAAACCTCTTTGTATATTTGTAATAGCTCCTGATATGTTTTTTGCTGGCACTAGTACTTGTGAATATAAAGCTATATATGTTATAAACTGGCTACCTGTTAGGCTTCCTTCATTGCTAAGCACTAGTTTTCCCCCATAAAAAATAATTATTGTAAGCACTCCAACGCTTAAAAATTCAGAAAGCGGACTAGCCAACTCTCTTTTATTAACTATGGATTTGAGAAGTTTAGAATATGCTGAGTTTTCTTTATCGAATTTAGATTGAATAAAGGCTTGAGCATTGAAAGCTTTAATAATTCTAATTCCTGATATACTTTCTTCGATAATGCTTAGCAAATTGCCAAGTAAACTTTGGCTTTGTTTTGCATCACGTTTTAGTCTTTTAGTAATTTCTGCAATTATTCCGAATGATATAGGCAGAAGCAGCAAAGTAAATAGAGTTAGTTTTACTGAAATCATAAGTAATAAAACAAAAAAGCCAATCAGCATAAGTGGTTCGCGCATAACAACCTGAACAGAACTTATTATTGAGTTTTCTATTTCTTGAACGTCATTACTTAAACTACTCATTAAATCGCCTTTGCGTTGGTTATGATAGTAGCCAATATTTAAGGTGGTTAATTTTTCAAATACTGCCTTTCGTAAATTATAAAGCAAATAAGTACGCATAGAAGTGAGTACCTTTTGAGACAGAAATTTGAATAGATTAGAAAGCATTACCGAAAAGAAAATAACAATACAAACAAATTTTAATGCTGCTAATTTTCCTCCTTGGTCAATAATTTTATAAAACTGAAAGTTAAAGTATTCTTTAAAAAAACTTACCGAAAAACTAAAGCTTGGTTCTAGAACAACAGAATGTTCTGTTTGGTTAAAAAGCACATTTAATAGAGGGATAAGCAGTGTGAAATTTGCCAAACTAAATATAGTGGCAAAAATTGCAAACAAAAAATATGGAGGTAAAAATCTTTTATAAGGCTTACAAAAACTTAATAACCTAAAATATATCTTCATTGCGTGCAAATATATAAAATGACTTAACTAAAAAGTCCATTATATTTCTGATATCATATTTGTAAGTTCATGTTCGCTTATTATTCTAATACCAAGCTTTTCTGCTTTCTTTAATTTCTCTGGTCCCATTTTATTGCCAGCAACCAAATAGTTTGTTTTAGCTGAAATTGCGCTTAAAACCTTCCCTCCATTGTTCTCTATTGTTTCTTTTATTCCATCGCGAGAATAGGTTGTAAAAACTCCACTTACTACAAAGGTTTGACTATTTAAAATATTTGAAACATTTGAATTGTTTTGAATTACCTCCATTTGTAATCCCTTTACTTTGAGGCGTTCAATTATTTCTTTGTGTTTCATTTCTGAAAAATATTTAATGATAGATTCAGCAATTTTTTCTCCTATCTCTTCAACTTGCATTAATTCTTCATAAGTAGCGCTGGCAATTTTCTCAATATTCTTAAATGATTTGGATAACTTTTTGGCCACTGTTTCTCCTACATGTCGAATCCCTAATGCAAATAAAACACGTTCAAATGGAATTTTTTTTGATAGTTCAATACCTTCAATAATATTCTGAACAGATTTTTCTGCCATACGTTCAAGCGGAAGCAGTTGCTCTTTTCTTAAATCATATAAATCAGCAATGTTTTTTATTAATCCATTTTTGTAAAAAAGTTCAATTGCCTCTTCCCCTACCCCATCAATATTCATTGCCCTACGGCTAATAAAGTGCGACATTCGCCCAACAATTTGTGGAGGGCAATCATCTTCGTTTGGACAATAATGATTAGCTTCACCTTCTTCTCTTATTAATACAGAATTGCATTCTGGACAATTTTCAATATACCTTACTTTATTCGTGTTTTTAAGTCTTTTTGAATAGTCCACGCCAATAATTTTAGGAATTATTTCTCCTCCTTTTTCAACAAAAACAAAATCGTTTTCATACAAATCCAGGTTTTCAATAATATCGGCATTATGCAATGATGCCCTTTTTACAATGGTTCCAGCAAGTTGTACTGGTGTTAAATTTGCAACAGGAGTTATTGCCCCTGTTCTACCAACCTGATATTGAACTGAAATCAATTGTGTACTTACTTGTTCTGCTTTAAATTTATATGAAATAGCCCAGCGTGGTGATTTTGCTGTATAGCCCAACACCTTTTGTTGTGCATAATTGTTCACTTTTATCACAATTCCATCAATATCAAAATCTAATTCAAATCTTTTTTTCTCCCATAATTCAATAAATTGAACAACCTCATCCATGTTTTTACACTTGTTTATAATGTAGGGAGCTTTAAATCCCCAATTTTTCAAGGCGTTCAAGGACTCTTCATGAGTTTCAAATATTTGCTCATTGGTATATAAAAAGTACAAATAGCAATCTAATTTGCGTTTAGCAACCACACTAGAGTCTTGCATTTTTAATGTGCCAGAAGCTGAGTTTCGAGGATTTGCCAACAAAGCATCTCCAATTTCTTCTTTCTCACGATTAATTTCATCAAAAACTTTACGAGGCATTATTATTTCTCCTCTTATTTCAAATTCATTTGGATAATTATCGCCTCTTAACTTTAGAGGAATCGATTTTATAGTTTTTACATTTGCAGTTACCTCATCTCCTTGCACACCATCCCCTCTAGTTACCGCTTGTTTCAATTCTCCATTTTCATAAGTTATTCCAATTGCAACACCATCGTATTTTAATTCACAAACATATTCGTATTCACCAGCTATTGCTTTTTGTATGCGTTGGTCAAAATCAAACAACTCTTCACGAGAATAGGTATTACCAAGTGACAACATTGGGTATTTATGCACAACCGATTTAAATTCTTTTGTAATCGTTCCTCCAATGCGTTGAGATGGAGAGCTTGGCAATAGATATTCAGGATATTTTTTTTCTAATTCAATTAACTCTTCAAGCAACTTATCAAATTCAAAATCGGAAATTGAAGGATTAGATAGTTGATAGTAATTATAATTATGAACTTCAATTAGTTTTGTGAGTTCTTCTATTCTTTGTTGAGGATACATGGATTTTATTTAAGGTCTTAAACATAAAATTATTTTCTAGTTCATAGGCTAAGGTGCAATCTTTTTTATTAATCCCAGATTACGCGTTAGAGGTTTGTAGTGAAACACCAAAGCCCATTAAAATATGAACTTTTACGAATAAATCATAATGAATATATGGTGCATGAGAAAAATTTTTTACTTCATATTTTGAAGTGGTTTTGCGTTGTAATATAATTTCTAATGCTTAATCTGGGTTAATTATGAAGGTTTGGAATTAAAGCTATTTTGTTGTTTTTTCTTCATCCAAATTAAGAATAATTGTGTTTTGTAAAAAAATTGAAAAAATTTCATCGGCTTAATTTGTTAATTGTCAGAAAAAAATAAAAAAATTGTAACCTTTATATTCGAATATTTGTATAATTGCCATAACGTAATCTTTTAAAATTTTGAATTTCATTTTTTCATTATGAAAAAGCCAAGTACAAAAAAAACACCAGCAAAAGGTTTAGCAACTGACAAACCTGCGGCTAAAAAGCCAAGTACTTTAAAGCCCGAAAAGTCGAAAACAATTAAAAAGTCAAGCAACCCTCGTGACTTTGATGATGACGAAGATATTATTGATGACGATAATATTGGATTCGATAATTTCGATGATATTTATGAAGACGATGATGATGATTTTTAATTATTATTGATTTTATTCCTTTTTGCTTTTTAGGGATTGCAACAATGTGTTTTGAAAAAACCAACATGCATTTTTCTATTTCTTAGTTCCTCAAAATAATATAACAAATGTTTCTTTGAAGAATCATTTGTTGCAATATTCTTTTTTGAAGATGGCCTTATTATTCTTCTAAATAGGAAGATATTAAAATTAAAAAGGTCATTTCAAACAAATGAAATAACCCTTTTTTAAAAATTAAGGAAGAATATTACAGTTTGATTAACTTGCCTTTACTTATTCCTTTCTCAGTGGTTATTTCATAAAAATAGCAACCATTTTGTAACTCATTTCCAGCATCATTTGTTCCATTCCAAGTTGTTTGAAATTCCCCTGCCGACTGTATTCCATTAAATAATGTTTTTACCTTCTTACCATACATATCGAAAACATTGATTGTTACTTTTTGAGTTTGCAACAATTGGTAAGAGATGATGGTGCTATTATCAAAAGGATTAGGATAAGTAAAGCTTGCAAATGTAGAAGATTCTAATTGCTTCACGCCTACATCAATTTTCAAATCGGGTTTAGGTAATCTGTGGTCAAGGAAAACCCTAAATTCACCAGGTTGCAAATAGTAATTCATTTGGGTATTTGTAACCTCTAATGAGTCGCCCGACATATAATTATACCAACGGCCAGTATGCTGAAAGCCTGTATAGGTATCTTGTCCAATGACATTAGCATTACAAAAAATAGTAGCATTTATTTCATCAATATTATTGGAGTAATTGCCATTGTTGTTTGTTACAAATAATTGCTTTTGTGTGCCAAAGGCAGAAATATCAAAATTTGAAGAGCGAAAAGCTTTGTATCTTGTTTTTAATTTTATTAATGCAGCATAGGTTTTAAACAACATTAATCTTTCTGGCACTTGCAGATATTCCCAACGAGGATTTTTCGGATTGGTTCTTCCTCCATTGGTAAAAATTGATACATCGTATCCCATTTCTTCGAACATCCACAGCATTTTTGGCCCTGGAGTTAGTATTAAAAATGGAGCTATCATAGCCGCGCGCTGCAATGCAGTTGCAGTATCTTTTGTGTTGTAGGTTAAGTCGGAAGTAGCGTTACCATATTGTAATGTTTCAAATAACAATCTTTCTTCATCATGACTTTCGGCGTATCCAACACAATTATGAAACGCCCACCCTTTTGAAAGGTGTGAAATAGGGCCTTCAAAGTCGCTTCCACTTTGCCAACCACTTTGTGTT
>JBEIDK010000142.1:0-8214 GCA_040383485.1 Flavobacteriales bacterium | reverse complement strand
GGGTTCGAGTCCCAGCAGGATCACAAAAAACGTCTTTCATTGTATGAAAGACTTTTTTTTGCTTCATTTTTGCAAAAATAAAATTCTCATTTTTTTTAACCCAGATTATGCGTTAGAGGTTCGTAGTCAAGCGCTAAAGCCTAATAAAGCATGAACTTTTGCGAATAAATCATATTGAATATATGATGCATGAGGAAAAGTTGTATACTTCATATTTTGAAGGGGTTTTGAGTTGTAATAGAATTTCTAATGCATATTCTGGGTTTAATTGTTAAGTTTAAAAAACAGTAAATATAATTACTAGATTCGCAAAAAGTTTATTGCTATAGTGAATAGATTACTTCGATTTCAATTATTAAGATTATTACTTATTTACATTGTTTTTTGTCAAACATCGAGGGCGCAAAATAATTTTGTTAACCTTTCTGATTCTGCCAATGAATATGATGTTTACAAGCAATTATATACTTTTGAGGATATCAAAGGCACCGTACATTTTGAAGATGTTTTAGATTCTAATTCTTGTATCCCTTTTCAAATTAATTCAGAAGCATTAGCTCCTAATTTAGGTTTTACAAAATCAAATTTTTGGTTTAAACTTAAGCTAAAAAATAGTAATAATGCCAAGTCATTAATTTTAGAATTTCCATATCCTTTTTTCAACAAATTAGTTTTATATATTCCCGACTCTTCTGGTAAATACTTAAATAAAACGGTTGGCGACCACTTACCATTTATGCACCGAGAAATTTTGCATAAAAATTTTTTATTTCAAATTAACTTTAATAGTAATGAGCAGAAGATAATTTATGCACATTTATATTGTAATGGAGAAGCTACAAGCTTTCCAATTAGAATTGTAAATTCATTAAAATTCGCAGAGAATAATTACGTTGAGCAATTAACGCTTGGTTTCTATTATGGCATTTTAGTTTTTGCAATTCTCTTGTCATTGTTTTTAGGAGCATCACTTAAAGAAAAAATAAATTATAAATATTTTCTATACATCATTAGTATAGGTTTGTTCCAGTTATCGCTTGATGGCTTGGCATTTCAGTATTTATGGCCAAATAATGTTTGGTTGGCAAATCACATCATACCTATTGCTGGTTCTTTCGCAATTTTTTTCTTAATAAAATTTACGCAAGACTTATTATTTACCAAAAAATATACTCCTAAGCTATCCGCAATATTAAATCTTGTAGCTGCCATAGACGTTGTTCTTTTTTTAGTTTCACTTCTCGAGAATCCATTCTATGCTTTTAGCTTAAAGGCCCTCAATTTAATTGGACTCGTTGCAAATATTTTAATTTTAATTACCTCTATAATCATTTACAGAAATGGGTACAGACCAGCAAGGTATTTTTTAATTGCTTTTACACTTTTAATACTTGGTTCACTTACTGCTTTAATGAAAAATTTTGGGTTTTTGCCACGAGTATTTATTACAGAGTATGGCATTCAAATTGGCTCTGGTGTTGAAATAATTTTCTTGTCATTTGCTTTATCTGAGAGAGTTAAAGTATTAAAGGATGAAAAACAGGAAGCGCAAAATCAACTGTTTCTTCAGTTACAAGAAAACAACAGAATGCAGATAAATTTGAATATTGAGTTGGAGCAGAAAGTCATTGAAAGAACAATAGAAATTCAAGAACAAAATAAGGTCATTAGTGAGAAGAATAAAGACATTACTGATAGTATCAATTATGCAAAACGAATTCAAGAGGCAATGCTCTCAAAAGCAGAGGCCAAAAGTTTAAATGGCAACAACCACTTTATATTATTTAAACCCCGCGATATTGTTAGTGGAGATTTTTATTGGTATACCGAACAAAAAAACAAACTTATAGTAGCGGCGGTAGATTGCACAGGACATGGAGTGCCGGGTTCATTAATGAGTATGATTGGCTCTACTTTGCTAAGTAAAGTTGTAAATGATTTAGAGGAAACAAAACCTGCAAGAATTTTGGAACTTCTAGATGTTAGCATATTAGACGCTCTAAAACAAAAAATCGATTACAATGCAAATAACGATGGTATGGATATGGCAATATGTGCCATTGATTACGAAATGAAAACTATTGAATATGCTGGCGCTCAAAGACCATTGTATTTTGTAAGAAACAATGAATTAATTTCGTATAAACCATCTTCATTTTCAATTGGTGGCTATTTGGCTGGAGCTAAAAAAGTTTTTACTTCTGAAATAATTCCATTCCAAACTAACGATATGGTTTATCTTTTTTCGGATGGATATGCCGACCAATTTGGGGGTAGTCAAAATAAGAAGTTTATGACTAAAAATATGAAACAATTACTTGCCGAAGTTTCAAATCTTGATGTCGAAATACAAAAGCAAAAAATTGAAGAAGCCTTTGAATCATGGAAAGGCAATAATGTTCAAGTTGATGATGTGTTGGTTATAGGACTTAAACTTTAGTTTTTTATCCATTCTTTAATATTTTTTTCTGTTCAGCATTATATTTCAAATAAAAGAACTTTTCTCCAAAAAGTAATTCAATTTTAATTGCCACTTCATTGCTGCCCTCTTCCAAAATTAAAATTAAGTTTAATTAAGTTTTAGTCGTCTAATTTTAAAATTAATCAGACTAATTACCTAAAAGGTATATTAAAGTAGTTGGCCATTAATTATACTTTATAGTTGAAGAAGTTTTACATGCTACCATAAAAATACCACTATCGTGTTATTTGATACCATTTTGATACTCAATATTTTTGGATATTACTAATTGAACTATTAAAGCATTAATAAATGAAAGTTAAGTCCAGATTAATTAAATATAAAATTTTCATTGGCTTTTATTGCTCTAAAGCCAATTCTGGAGCATCATTCAACTGAATTAATTACAAACAAATAATATAAAACAATTCAAACTAATTATTAATTAAATCATTTAAAAAAATGACAAACAAAAACAAATTTCGAAGTGTAGGAGGATGGGTAAATTCCATTTTCTTAACTGTGGCTTTGGCTTTTTCGGGGTCAATTTCAAATGCGCAAACGTATTTGAAACAAGACTTTGAGACAGCTTTTCAAACCATAAGTTCTACGATTGCTGCTCCAGCTGGTTCGGCAACAACTTTGCCTGCAAATACGGCAGGTAATTGGACGCAATCCAGCTTAAGTTTAGCACCTAACGCACCAGGCACTACCTTAAGAGACTGGACAAGGAACACTTGGAATGGTTCGGCATGGACTGCTGCAGGTGATGCATCTAATATTGCTTCGAGACCTGGAACTGGTGCTGTAAATGGAACAGGTGCTTTATGGATAAATTTGCAAGGCGCAAATGTACAAGAAGCTCGTAGGGTAGAATCTCCAGCAATGGATTTAACCTCTTCAACTTCGCCATTTTTATCATTTAATGTATTTGATGGTTTAACAGCTACTAGTTCTGCTGTAAATTATTACCACTTAAAGGCTGTAATATCCAATGATGGAGGTACTACATGGAGAGTTTTACAAAATGTTTTGACTGGTTTTGAAAGAGTAAACTTTACTTGGAGTAAAATATATATGTCAATCCCAACTGCTTTAAGAACATCTAATGTAAAAGTTGGATTTGAAGTAGTAGGTGTAAATGGTAATAATGGTAATATTTTTATAGATGATGTAAGGGTTTCTGAATATACTCCTACAACCATAACATCGGCACAAAATGGCGACTGGAATGTTGCCTCAACTTGGGTTGGTGGTGCAATACCTACATCGGCAAATAACGTTGTAATTGCACACAATGTAAACGCTGCTGGAACAGCATTAACTGGTACGGCGCAAATTGGTTTAATGGACCGTTGCCAAAACTTAACTATTAATAGTGGTGCAACACTTGCATGGGTAGCCACTGTTGCTCCGGTGCTTACGCATAATTTATTACAAGTTTTTGGTAATGTTTCAATTAGTGGAACTTTAAAAAGCTATACAGCTACAACTGATGCACGTCCGGTTTTATTTGGAGGTAATTTTACAATAAACTCGGGAGGTAAATATGATTCGGGTACCAATAATGGAACAATGAATCCTACAAACTTTAGTTCTTTTGGTAGCAACGCATTTTTAATTTATACAGGTGCTGGAACAAATACGTTTACTAATAATGGTGCAATTGATAATGGTACTTTTTTAAATACCAATAAATTGATTGGTTTTGCAATGTTGGGTTCGGGTAACTTTTCATTTACAACAGCAACTACAGTTTGTAATAATTTAGTTTTGTTTGATGGTACTTTGAGTGCTACTAATTTAACAATTGGTAATCCAAACGCTGCTGTTAATCCACAATATATTATGAGGGTAAATGGCTCATTAACAGGAACACCTACTTTTAATAATACATTAGTATCTCAACGTATTCAGTATTATTTATCGGGTGCAACAAATGGTACACAATGGGCATCATTTAAGCCAAATACAACACTAGCAATAGGGCCAGAGTTTGAGAATAATAGTACTTTGGTAACTGGTCAATTGATTTTTAACTCATTTTATAATTACACTTTATCAAGCCCTATAACAGTAAATGCACCAACTTTTACTTTAACTAATGGTATTATTGATGCAGGAAGTAATTTGGTAACTTTAGGAACAACTTGTACAAATGCTACAGGTTCGGCACCTTCATATAATATTGCATTTGCAACACCTAAACAAGGTGGCTATATTGTAGGAGAGGTAAGAAAAGTATGGCCTTCGGCTGCGGTAACTGCTGCACCTAATTTGCATGCGCCACTAGGTTTAGGAACTGGTTTTTATTCACCAACAACTAATAATACCTTCCGTCCTATCCGTACGCAACAAACAGCATTAACAATGGCTGGGCAAACATTGACTTTCTCAATTGTAAATACTGCACCAATAGGTTCAATTAATCCTGTAATTAATCAAGCGCAAGTAAATGCTTTACAAGGAAACAAAATGTATAAAATTGTTGAAACAGGTTCATACCCAGCAGCAAACTTTTTTACATTTCCATATATGACTGCTACCTCTCCATCAACGGCTGGAGATGGTTTTACTTTTTTAACAAGAGATAGTTTGGTTGTTATGCAAAGCTCTTCAACTACTGGCCCATGGACAAAGCGCACCAATGGTAGCAATACACTATCAGGCAATGTTGTAGATTTTACAAATTATTCTGCATCTACACCAACAACTGCCCCAGGCCCAATAACTCCAATTAGCACAAGTTATTTTGCATTTGGTACTACTTGCCAAACAGTACCTGCACCTCCAACTGCATTGCTACCAACTGCTAACACTACAGAATGTCAAACAACAGTAAATTTAACATGGAATCATGGTGCCGGTAGTATTGCTGGCTATAATTTATTTTTGAGTACTGACCCATTATTTGCAACGCACGTTTCAGGATTTAATGGTTTGAATATTGGTAATGCGCCAACAGGTACAAGTGGAGCTTATACTTTAACAAGTTTATTGCCAAGTACACATTACTATTGGAGATTGGTTGCCCGCAATACTGATAATACTTATGCAAACTCTGCATTTTCAGCAACTGCTGATTTTACAACTAATAGTGCAGGTATTGCTTCATTACCTTATGTTGATGGTGCTGAGGCAACAAGTGGCAGTATTATTACTTGTGGTGTTAGAACTTTATCTAATTTAGGTGGTGTTGTAACTGTAAGTAGCCCATGGCAATCAATAGGTGGTGCATCTGTTAATACAGGCGCAAGAGCATATATGACGCAAGGAGTTACAAGTACTTTTGATGAGTGGTTGGTATTGCCTGGTGTGGCTTTAACTACTGGTGTAACTTATGATTTGAGTTATTTTTATCGTTTTCAAACAGGTGCAGATAATGTAAATATGGAGGCACGTATTGCTACAAGCCCAACAATATCAGCATTATTGGCTGGTTCCGTTGTTATTGCCCCTGTTACCAATGGTCCTGCTGCTCATAATTTGTATTCTGGTTCATTTACAGCACCTACAAGTGCTACCTATTATGTAGCAGTGCGAGTTTATCGTTTAGTTACAGGTGGTGGTAGTCTTAGTGTTTTAGATGACATTAATTTCCGTGCGCAACCAACAATAAATATTGTACCATTAGGATTTGTACAGCCAACAGGTTGTGCCTTAACTAATGCTGAAAAAGTGAAGTTTAGAATCAGAAATAATGGAACAACCACTGCAAATTTTGCAACTGATAACGTTACATTTAACTGGAGCATGCGTAACAGAAAAACAATTGCTGGTCCTCCTAACAAGTCTTTAAATACCATACCAAGTACAGGTACTTATGGGGCACCACAACCAGTTGCAACATATACATTAACATCAGGAACATTAGCTCCAGGTGCAACAATGGAAGTAGAAATGGGTGCAAATGGTGCTAGCGGTAACGCAACATCAGGTGCTAATTATGATATTACAACCATGTGGAACTTAACTGCTTTGGCAGTTGCAACTACAACCATTACTAATGATACATTTAGGGTAAGTACAACTTGCGCAAGCTTAACAAATACGGCTCCTATAAGTACATTTCAATGGCATTCAACTTATAATGGTACATTAGACTATGCTATTACAAGAAGCACTGGTGTTACCTATACTCCTTTAGTTGGCGGTACAAATGCATTGCCAATTGGCTCTACACCTCCATTTATTGATAATGCTGTACAAACAATGACTGCAAATAATTTGACATTTAACTTTGTATACCAAGGTACTACTTATACTAATTTTAGTACATCAGCAAATGGTTTTGTTTACTTATCAAATGCTACTACAGCTCCTAGTAATGCAGGTCCAAATAATTTAGGTGGCAATAATAATTCTAGCACTCCAGGTAATTATTCTAGGATAATAGCTCCTTTTAATGATGATTTGGCATTTGCTGACTATACCAATGTAAAATTTCAAGTTTCGGGTTCTGCTCCAAATAGAGTAATGACAATAGAGTGGAAAAATGCCTCAGTAAATATGGGAAATACAAATGGTCCGGTAAATCCTGATATTAATTTGAATTTCCAATGTAAATTATATGAAAGTACACATGCAACCAAAGCAAATTACATTGAGTTTATTTATGGTTCAATGCAAGGTGTAAGTAAAGGCACAAACAATTTTGCTTTTAGTTACTCATGTGGTTTATCAGGTTCTTATGTAGGTACTGGTAATGCAGCTGTACAAGCAGGCATTACTTCTCAACCAGCTTCAGGAGTTGCAAAATCTTGCCAAATTTTGGCTCTTCAAACTCCTAATACAGATGATTTTGGATTTACTGCAAGTAATATACACAATGAAGGTTCAAATGCTTTGAGTATTTTACCTGAATCAAACTCTATGTATACTTTTGCACCAGGTTCATATGGTGGTCAAGCAATATTCACATCGGCTCCAGCAAATGATAATGTTGCAGGTGCAATCACTTTAACACCAAATGCTACTGAGCCTGCTGATATTAGTGGTATGATTTATTCATCATATAATGCTACAGCATCAGGATTAGCTACGCCAAATGCTTCTTATGAAGCTGATGATGATGTTTGGTTTAAGTTTAACTCAATTGATGATAAAGCAAAAGTAAAATTATATTGTTCAGGTGGCTATGATGGAGTAGTGCAAGTTTATAATAACTCAATGAGTTTATTAAAAACTATTGATGCAACTACAGCTGGTTCAACTGAATTATTCGATTCTCAAACTTCGTCACCATTAATTCCATTATCAGTTGGTCAAAATTACTTTATTCGTGTTTATCACAAAGGTGGAGGAACTAATGCTACAGCAACAGCAACAATTAATCCTAATACTGGTGTTATTTCAGCAGTAAATGTCGTAAATGGTGGTACAGGTTATGCTTTTGCTTCAAGTAATACAGGTTCGACAGTTCAAAATGTAGCTCCAAGAGTTACTGTTACAGGTGGTGGTGGCTCTGGTGCAGTAATAGTACCAGTTATTACAAATGGTGTTATCACTTCATTCCAAATTCGTAATCAAGGTTCTGGTTATACATCAGCACCTACTATTACAATTGCTTCACCTAAAGCTTCTGTTTCAGGTCAGTTCGCCATTGCATTAATTCAAACTCCATATGTTGCTCCAGTAGCACCATTAAATGATGAATTAGTAGGTACAAATATCAGTACATTTATTCTACCTGTTGCAACAACTGGTTTACCAACATACTCAAGCTTTACAACAACTAATGCAACCATTACAGC
>JBEIDK010000141.1:0-8433 GCA_040383485.1 Flavobacteriales bacterium | reverse complement strand
TAACTATACTGTTGATTATTCCTTACCTAATATCCCTTTCGAGGGTGGACTAGACGTTTCTGGCTCAGGTGCATTAGTTTATAACTTACCCATTTATACGCCTGTTGGCATTAATAAAATGGAGCCAAGTATGAGTATATCCTATAGCAGCCAATCGGGTAGCGGTTTATTTGGCTTAGGGTGGAACTTAAATGGTTTGTCATACATTTCAAGAGGTGGAAAAAATAATTTTAATAATAATGGTATTTCTAAAGCTGTTTCTTATACCAACAATGATTATTTTTATTACAATGGCTCACGACTAATACCAGTTACTGGCAACAATGGCGAAGACGGCACGGTTTATACAACAGAAGAAGAGCAATATGTAAGAATTATTAGCCATAGCACTGGTACTAATGGTCCTGAATCATTTACCATCGAAACAAGAAGTGGAATGGTTTACGAATTCGGAACAAATAATAATTCTAAAGTTATTCCTAACGGACAAACCAGTGCCATGCATTGGATGATCAATAAAATTAGTGATAGGTATAATAACTATATATTATATAAATACAGAGTTGAGGAAAACCAAACCCTCATCGATGAAATTCTATATACATGTCATGCGGGAATAAATCCAGCCAATAAAATAAAGTTCTACTACACCAACAAAACAGATAACAACCAAGTATATCAAGCTGGTGCAAGCATCAGTGATAATGTAATTATCGAAAAAATTGTAGTGTCGGTTGAATCTGTTATTATGCGAACTTATACTTTTGAGTATGCCTTTTATTTAAATAATACCTACCTCAATAAAGTAAAAGTATTTAACAAAGAAAATGAAACCCTAAACCCTATTGCTTTTGATTATGGAACAGAAGATGTAAATAGTACTTCAATATACTTTAACAGATTTGCGACTGATAGAAACACTGAAGTTGATGCAGAGTTTAGTTACAATATAGTTACTAATAAAAACACTGTTTATAAAAATACATTACCTAATCTTGGAATTGGCCAAATACCTATTAATGATAGGCCGAACAACACCTATAAAAATTTATTAACCATAAAGCGTAAGTTCGACCCTTCTACTAGTTACAATTATCCATGTACCAATTCAATTTTTATTAATGTACAAAACAATATTGTGAGTACCCAAAATTATTATTATAAATATTGGCACAGAAACAGTATTGTAACAACCACTAATACACCTACAACCAACGAACCTGATTGGATGAACTACCTTCATCCAACCATTTCTTCTCACTATAATTTAAACACCTTAAACATTAAAACATATAATCTAAATACAAAACAACGCACCGATATAAATGATGTAAGCATTGCCACCATTGATATTAACGGTGATGGATTAGAGGATGTTTTTGGTGCCGCACAATGCACTTATCCAAATTTTACAGCAAGTAATATTGACTACTTATTAACCTTACCATTTAATGCTACAACGCATTCTAACGGTTCTGCTGCAGGAACTCCTCTTATTGGAACATTAACATTACAAGGTAATGCTGTTGACCCTTTCACCTTTCAATTGCTCAATTTAAACAATGATGGTAAAACAGATTTAATTATTGCGCGACATAGCGGTAGCGTTGAATGGTACTTCGGCTCTGCAACTGGATTTGTACTTCAAAACACAACTACTACATTAGGAAAAATAGATTTAGCCAAAGCGTTGCCAATTGATGAAGATGGTGATGGTATTAACGAACTGGTTAATGTTCGACCTTTTTCTATAACTACAGCAACATCACCATCACCATATAGATTAGATTATAACTACAATGCGCCAGCCATTCTCAAATTCAATGCAAATAATTCATCACCTTTTACATTAGTATATATAACTGACCCTGTATTAGGTATATTAGCAATAAAAGTAGGAGGTACTAAACTAAATATACATAAGAGTTTTGAAGAGTATAATACAAGCCCTAATGCGCCTTCTACTGATATTACTTCATTTATTGCTGATTTTAATGGTGATGGCATAACTGACTTTCTCAAAGTAAATCATCCTGCCTATCTCGATAGGCCTGCACCTCCTGCCGTAAGTTTTCCAATAAATAAGTCAAAAGCGTTATTTGCATCAGTTTCTACTGTCTTAACCCCTTGTTGGATGAACGTTCAAAATGGCGATATATTTCCAATTAATCATTCAGACTATTGGTCAGATGATAATGATTATTTTGCCAAATATTTAACTACATGGTCAGACCAAGATGTTATTCATACTAATAATCTTGGCTTATTAAATACTTGGAGTGCAATTTATACTTCTACATATAATTCTATTATTATAGGTACTCCGCATTACCCGTTTGTGCCAATTTGGATGAATTCCTCACAAACCATCTATCCTGCGGCTCACAATGATTTTATCTGGCCTGTTTCAAGTGATTCTTTAACTTTACTTAGTAATAACCTTAGTGATCTTGCAACCCTTATGTATTCTAATTCGGTTAGTATTAATAATGTTACCTTACCACCCACTTCTGGCAATTTTAATATTACTACTGATTTTTACTTTGGTAAAGGCAATGGTACTTATGAATTGTTAAGTGGAGCAAATACTGCATTTGGAAGCACATACAGTAATGGAAAAACCATACAACAAGCCATTGATAATGGCTACGTACTAACACTGGGCGATATAAACAATGATGGCAAAACCGATGTTTTAGACTTTAAAGGAATTGATAACACTGCAAAAGTATTTTATTCTACAGGTAAAAATTTTGTGGCTACCAATTTAACTATTCCTGGCTTTCAAGGTATTGGAACTGCAACCATTTCTCAAAATGTTAGTCTTGCCGACTATAACTCTGACGGCTTCCTAGATATTATTGCTCAAGGAGAAGGATTTAACAATGGCGGAGTTTACATAGGTACGCTGAGGCATGGACTTAAAACAAATAAAATAACGAAGGTGGCCTCTGCTAAATCTGTACTAAATATAGCTTATGGCAATGCATCATTCGAGTTGCCAGCTGCAAATTTACTACCTGCCAACTACAGCCCTATAACGTTTAATTACCCTTATGCCGAAACATACTCACCGTTTACAACCGTTAAAACGCTTACAGGTTACGGCTCAGGCTCTATTGTGGATAAGGAGTATAACTTTAGTTCTGCTGTATTGCACCTCAATGGTAAGGGTTTTTTAGGTTTCCAAAAAACTTCTGTTTCTAACAAAATAAGTAATGTGGTCGAAAGCAATTACTACAAACTAAATCCATCTTATCCAATTTTAAACCAAGAAATAGCACTGACTAATAAGTTATCATTTTCGACTTTGAATAGCACACCATACACAGGAGCCTTAGTTTCAAGAACTGATAATAGCTATACATTTGCGCAAAATACCACCGGTTCTTATTCAATTTTTAGTACTGGCCAAACAAATACAAACCTACTGTCGGGTGCTACGGCTAGCACCACATCTACCTTTAACGCTACTACTGGCAATATACTAACCAATACAAGCAATGTAAATAGTATTGAAAACAGTGTAGAAACATTTACCTATGCTACCCATGGCACATTTACTGACAATTGCCTCATGAGCAAATCGATAACTGCAACACGAGGTACCGAAACACCATTTACACAAACTACCACCTATGAATATACTTCGGATGGAATACCAATTAAAAACCACGCCTATTCCGACTCAACGCACCTTACCATAACCACCGAATATTTTTATGACCCTAATTATGGCTTACCCATTGGTTCAAAAATCTCTTCCTTGTCCGACCCTTCTAAAAATAACACCAACACATACACCTATGCAAGCAACAAACGTTTTGCAACTGTAAGCACCAATAAATTAGGAGAGGCTACCACAAGTGTATATAACAATTTAACTGGTCAGCTCAAACAAATAACAACACCCGACGGTAATACCACCAAATATACTTATGATAATTGGGGACGACCTGTTACCACCGAAGACCCAACAGGAGCAATAGCAACAATTGAAACTGATTGGTGCAATGGTGGCAATTGTAATGTTAGTTTTCCATCAGGTATTACAGCTCCAGTGGGCGGTATCGTTGAATATACTAGGGTTACGGCTACACAAAGTCCAACGGCAACCACCTATTACAATAAACTTGGCCAAGCTGTGTTTTCTGAAACATCTGCCTTTGGTGGCAACATCTACAGTGCATCGCAATATGATGCAACAAATGGCAGACTAGATAAGCAAACCAACGCATATAAAGTTGGCTCCGGAAATAATCCTCCAAACATTACATCCTATGCTTACGACCCTAACATGATGTTTAGGCAAACTAGCCAAACAACCAGCATTGGTAGTTCGCAATTGGTTACAATTACTGCATTGGTATTTCAAGGAAATGGTGTTGTAAAAAACACTGTAACCATGCCCGACAATAAAACCAAAACTACCATTATTGATGCCTCAGGCAAAACCATTGAGGTAAAAGACGATAACCAAACTACCTTGGTGTATGCTTATAATAGCAGCGGTACCGTTAAAAATGTAAAAATAAATAATAAGGTTAAAGCAGCTTACACTTATGATGGCGCAGGCCGTCAAAAAACAAATTCGGACCCAAGTTCAGGAACTACCAATTATAAATACAACAGTGCTGGCCAACTATTGCAAGAAATAGATGGCAAAGGAAATAAAACAGAGTACTTTTATACTCCGGTTACAGAACAGCTCGATAAAAAAATACTCACACCTACCAATGGTGCCGCAGTGGTTACCTATATGTATGAGTATGTAACCACTGGCAATGGCAAACACAACATCAAAAAAATGTATTTGATGGATGGTAGCCACGAACAAAAATATACCTATGGAGCTTTTAACCGACTTACGAGCCTCGAAGACAACTATATAAATTTGGCTACTAATGTTGTAAAAAGCGCAACATATACTTATACTTACGACCAGTTTGGTAAAGTGATAAGTACAGCATGCCCAATGAATGTAGTGATAAACAATGTATATGATGGTCAAGGATTTTTAACCGAAATAAAAAACGGTTCACAATCATTGTGGCAAGCACAAGCCATGAATGCGCAAGGTACTTACACCAATTATATGCTTGGCAATGGCATAACTACCACAAACACTTATGACCAAGCGGGCTATTTATCAGAAAGTAATTCAGGAAATGTTTTTCATTATCAATTTGATTTCGACCCATTAAACGGTAATTTACTAAATAGAAAAGATGAGGTAAATCAATATGAAGAAACATTTGGCTTTGATAATCTAGATAGGCTCACCACCAGCACCTATAAAAACTTAGTAACAAACGTGACTAATTTTGGATTTGACATTACTTATAACACCTTAGGCCAAATAACCAATACGGGCACAACTACCAATCCCGATTTAGGTGCTTTTGAATACAATGTAAAAGGTGCCGTTAAAAAAATTGACAACCCCATTAATAAGGTACCCATTACACAACAAGAAATTGAATACACAGGTTTTAATAGCATAGCTAAAATAACCGAAGGTACACACCAAAACATATTTCATTACGGGGTGGACGATGCACGACGACACATGGAAATACAAACACCAAATAGTGGTGGTACATTTGTAACCAGTAAAAATCGTTACTATTTTGGCGACTACGAACTGGAAGAAGATGTGTTGACCAATACCAGCACCGAAGTATTATATGTGAGTGCCCCAACAGGATTATGTGCAGCCATTGTAAACGAGCAATCGCAAGCTAGTACGCATTACCTATATACCGACCACTTAGGTAGTATCATGACTGTGACAGACAATACAGGTAATGTAGAGCTTGAGCAAAGCTTTGATGCTTGGGGCAACAAGCGCGACCCAAGTAATTGGGGTGCATTGCCTACTAACAGTACTGCACTTGCATGGCTATGGCGTGGTTATACCATGCACGAGCATTTAGATGATTACAAACTCATCAATATGAATGGCCGCATGTACGACCCTGTGTTGCGCCAAATGCTGAGCCCCGACCCAGTATTGCAAGACCCATCAAACACCCAAAACTACAACAAGTACGCCTATGTATTTAATAACCCACTTAAATATACCGACCCTAGCGGGTTTATAGGCACACCAATGGCAAGTGGTGAGAGCATGCAGCAATGGAGTATAAGAACAATTTTTGATAAGTATGGCAATGGTTTAGGAGGTGGTGGAGGAAGAGGTGGTGGTGCAGGCTATGGCGATGAAGGTGGTTATAACGTTGATGGTATGCCGGCTAGTGCTCATCAAATGATGTTGATGACAACAAAACTAGTACATAAGGAAGTTTATGATGCGGATAATAATAAAATTTCTGATGAATTTATTAGAGTTTCAAACGGCCTCATTGAAGGCATGAGCGTTTTAGGTGATTGTAGCGAGTATGGATTAGAATCAGGTATGAGTTATAACCCAAATAATGGGCAAGTTTTTGATGTTGCAGCGACTACGAACAATGAATATTTAGCTGCTGAAATTAGAGCAGGAGAAGTGGAGAAAAATAGCAATGGTCAATATGTAGCAATTTATAACCATGAATACGGTGGATTAGCTGGTTGGAAAGGTGGTGTAAAGGAGGGTAGTAAGCCGATGACTTTTCATGATGGAGAAGGAAGCCGAATTTTAGCTTCAGGATTAAAAACAGATAAAAAACTTAGCAAAGAAATGCAAGTAAGAAGTTTTTTGAGTTCATTTATTAACAATGGTGATTATATAACCGGAAGTGATTTAGTAAGTCTTATAAGTACAGAATCAAAAAATAGAATAGAAGCAAGAAGAATTGTGCCCCAAATAGACAGGATAACAAAAAAAGGCTCATCCTTTGTGATTACTACAAAAGGAGGTAAGACTGTTTCTGGGGACTTTACATTTAAGGGGATAGACTTTACGGGCAAAATTAGAAATGGTGCAGTTATTACGGTTACAAACAGAAAGGGCGGAGGACTTAACTTTAGTTTATCAGGAGTGGTCGCAACCTGGTTGAATGTTGGAATACCTGATGCTTACTTAATTGGAAACGAAGGAAGTTTGAATTTCGGGCAATAAAATTATATAAAATGAATAAATATATCTTTCTACTTTGTGTACTAATTTTTAGTAGTTTATTTGAATCCCATAGTCAGAAGTTAATTCCGATTAAAGATGAATTCGATGTTCTTAGTAATATTGGTATATCTTTAAATGATGACAATTCTTATTATGTTTCTTTGGTTATGATACTTGGTAACGATGGAAATAAATCAAACCTAATAATTGCACACGAATTAGTTTCTATAAAAGATAATTACCATGTGACTTTAAGGTTTCCTAAGGAATATGTTTTTTTAGCTTGGTATTCAAGAACAGAAATATTGTTTTATCTTCCAGATGAAAAAAAATATAGTATTTATAATATCCTTTCCTGTATTTACTCAACCTGTAAATTTAACTACCATCTTCAAGGTATTACCAGTTATCTCAGTTTTTCGGGAGGTAATGGTATATTTATTTCTCGAAAAACAAATGCCGTTTTTCAAGCCATAAGTAACCCAGACAGTATTAGTCTTCAAAATATAAATGATACTAATGATTTAAATTTTATTTTTTCTATAAATACTCTAAATGACTCACTTAAAGAGACGGAAATAATATCGTTTGATGTTAATATTGATAAAATGATAGCTGGTGTCTTGTTAAAAAATAAGAAAAATTATAACGAGTATTTTATTGTATGTGATTATAAAAATAAATTATTAATTTATAAATCAAATATTGGTAATTTGAATAATACTAAATCTTCTGCTTTTGTTAAGTATAATGAGAGTGGAGATTCATGGTTATATAGTTCATTTAATCAGAACACATACACTATAAATCTATATTACAATGAAACAAAAAAAAGCAAACAAGTTCTATTTCTAAATAAAAATGTCCGATTAGGAACAGCTCTTTATAATAATGATCTTAAAGAATTAATCGTTTCATTCTCATCGCATAATTACCTAAAAGAAATAAGTTTCAAGAATAAACATAGTGAAAATGAATACTTCTTACTAAACATGTTTGGAGGGTTTAAAATGTTTCACGATAAAACAGATTAGCTAGCTGCCGAAAAACGGAAGAGCCGGCTGCCGCAAAAATCTAGGTTTGTGTTTAAAATGGGTCAGCTGCCGCAAAACTCTTGGTTTGTGGTTAAATGGTAGTAAGGTACGAATAGAAAAAGGGCAGATGTGTTTTCTTGGGGTTAGCTGCCGCAAAACTCTAGGTTTGTGGTTAAATGGTATGAAGGTACGAATAGAAAAAGGGCAGATGTGTTTTAGTTTTGAAATGATATAAACATCATATAAATTGCAGGATGCTTATAATATAGTGCTTCAAAAGCCTCCCTACTGGGGAGGTTGGTGGGGCTATTATGGTCGCATGTACGACCCTGTGTT
>JBEIDK010000140.1:0-8449 GCA_040383485.1 Flavobacteriales bacterium | reverse complement strand
TTTGTTCTTGTGCGATACATAAATATCTTCAAAATATCTTCCATTATTATACATTTTACCTCCATTTCCTTTTTTACGGCGTGATGTAAAAATCAAAGTATTTTGGTCAAGCGTAAGCACTGGCGAGTAATCACCGTAAATCGAATTTACTTCTTTGCCCATATTCTCTATTGTAACAGCAACTGGATTGGCCGTAAACAATTTTGCATTGTTACTAATTACTAATTTACGGTCAACTTCTTTTAGTCTCACTTTATCTTTTTCATTATTTTCAGCCATTTCAGATTTGTAATTGTTGTATGCATTAATGGCTTTGTCAAACTTTGAATTGCGGTGATATTCATCTCCTAAAAGCATGAATACAAATGTTGGAGCATCTCTTTCAGTTGAAGAATTTTGCTTGTAATTTTTTGTGGTATGTGTTGCTGCTTTCTCTAAATAATACAGCGCTCTTTTTCGTTGCGTGCGTCCATTTTTGTAACATACACCTACTAAATAGCTGATGTTATAATTACTACTATCCAATTTATACAGCTCTAAATACATTGGCAATGCTTTGTAATAGTTACCAAGTTTAAACTGAATTTGTGCCGCCTCAAAACTCATGTCAAACTGTTTGGTGTTTTTTGCATTTGCATCATAGCTATTTACAATTAACGTAATGAATATTAAAAATATTTTGTTGTTTAAATTAATTTTCATGTTTGTTTTAAATTGAAATGATTATTTGAATAAGTTATATGTACAACATTAAAATTGATTGTGTGCAAAATGGTTCAGTACAAAAGCATGCTGTTCATTATTGGTTATTTTATCAGATTGTAACACCTCAATTTTAATATTGTCAAAAGAGTGGTCAAGTTTTAGTAAGTTGTATAATTCTGTTTTAGCATTGGTTGGACCAAATAGTAATACTTGAGTATACTCCTTTATTACTTTGCACAATTGCATATAATATTCATGTTGCTGATGTTGTTCTTTGTTGTGCATCAACTTTTCGTTTTTTGCCAAACTATCTTCTTTTGATTGATGTGTAAACTTACATTCTATAACAGTTTGCTGCATTGGTTGTGCAGTAAACGTTATAAGGTTTGCCGACTGGTGGTCCATAAACACACCTAAGCTTTTTGTTGTTTTCATTTGTTTCATCTTATGTTATCTGCTAATTATTTATGATTTACAGCATACTTCTCAATCATATTTTCTAATGATTGTAAATATTCTGTGAGTAATTTTGAGTTTATTTCAGGTATGTTTTCTTTTGGTATTGTGATTGTCATTTCATCTAAATACTTTACCAATTCAGGATATTTTGTTTTGACAATTGTAATCGTTGATTCAATTTCATTTTTCAGTTCATGTATGGTTTTCATTCTTTAAAGTAATTTAGGTAATTGATACATTGAGAATTCAAGTACCAATTGCCTTTATTACCGTTTATAATTTTTATTAACCCTAAAAACTACTTCACATTATTCTTCATTAAATCATCTATAGCATTATTCATCTCATCTAAATCGTGGTTAAATTCACGTTTAAATGCAGCCCATTTGTTAGTTTTTGTATTATTTGCATTGGCAAGTTCTTTCTTTAGTTTGTCATTTTTCTTTTCAATGGCTTCAATCTTTTTTTCATACTCTTCTTTTATTTCTTTGCTTGCCGTTTTATTTTTCTCTTTTAACTCTGCAATTTTTTTCTGATTTTCAGCACTCTGTTTTTCTGCTTTTTCTTTAAATTGGTTATAGTCTTGTGCCGAATCTACTCTTGCTTCGTGTAACTCTTTTTTTGCGTCATCTAAATTCTCACGCGCCTTTTTCGTTTTTTTTATCTTCTTGTGCAAATGTTGTTGCAGCAATTAGTAGTAGTGCTGTTGTAAGTGTTAATTTAATTTTTTTCGTTGTCATAATGTTCTTAATATTTTTTACAATACAAATGTGCGGCAGTTATTCAATCGAAACGTTATGTTATTATATGTTTAAGTTGTATCATTCACACATATCAAAACCATAATGTATTAATCAAATACCTATGCAGTCGATAACATTTTAATCTCCAGAGAATCTGCATTAATATCGAACATATTATTTATTTTATTTTTAACGATTTTATTAGTGCTGATTTTGCTTTTTATAAGCAAAATTTGCGATTAGATTATACTAAATATCAGTTACAACATTTGAGTAACTTTTTATATTTTTCAATTAATTCATCCTCAAATACTCAACATTAATTTTCTTTCGGCTTATCCTACACCGATAATATTACTATTAAAATCAATACTGCCGTAAAGGCTATAAAATTTACGGTTATTATTTAGGTTGTTTTTTGTGCCAATCAATCATTCAATTTATTATAAATAAACATTTTGAGTGTTAGAAGGTGGTAATTTTAGGAGCATAAAAAAAGCTGCTATAGAATTTATCTATAGCAGCTTTTTTGCTTATTATGCATATTACTTATTCAATACTAAAACTTTTCGCTGTATTGCCATTTTCTAACATTAGCATTTGTATTTTATTGGTCTTCACAGCCGGCATTTTAGAAAAAAGGTTTATGCTTTTGTTAGTAGTCAAAAATTCTTTTTCAAAATGTAATGTCGACTCCATCTGTGCCTTTTGTTTTTCTATTTCATATTCAGCCATCAATTTTCTATTCTTTTCCTCATATAGTGGAGTTATTTTGCAAGAATAATTTTTAACTTGAGTCCTGATGTCATTCAGTGGTAATTGAATGTAGGAATATTCTACATCTTCATCTTTAATGCTTTGAGCAAAAGAATTGTTGAAATTTAGCCCAAGGTAAAAAAGGCAAATGGTAAAATTTTTAATGTTCATAATGTAAGGATTCATTTTAATTGGGTGCAAATGAAATATTTTTAATTGACTTTATCTTTTAAATATGCGCCTTTTATCGACAATAAATTTTGTTAACAATTATTTGTCTTAGTTAGGCTTTTATTGATGATGGTGTTATTATGTTTGCGTAAAAATAATTTTAGAAATGGAGAATAATATGAATCCACTAAAACGATTGGCAGGCCTGCTTGCATTAGATAAGCATGAAATAAGTTCAATTTATTTTTATTCTATTTTAAGTGGTCTAATACAGTTATCTGTTCCTATCGGTGTACAAGCAATCATAGGTTTTGTTATGGGTGCATCTATGGTTACTTCAATATATGTTTTAGTTATCTTAGTTGTTTTAGGTGTTTTTATTGTAGGGGTTCTTCAATTAAATCAAATGAAAATAATCGAAAAAATACAACAAAATATTTTTTTAAGATATTCATTTGAATTTGCAGACAAAATTCCACAGCTCAACTTAAGTAAAACCGAAAAGTATTACTTGCCTGAAAAAGTAAATAGATTTTTTGATACCTTAAGTTTACAAAAAGGAATTTCTAAACTATTACTTGATGTACCTACAGCAAGTGTGCAAATTATTTTCGGGTTATTGTTATTAGCATTATACCATCCATTATTTATAATGTTTGATATTTTATTAGTGGTGGTTTTATATTTAATTTTAAAATTGACCAGCCAAAAAGGATTTTCCTCTAGCATGGAAATAAGTAACTATAAGTATGAAGTTGCAGCCTGGCTTCAAGATTTGGCAAGAATGGTAAAAGCAATGAAATTGAGCTTTGGTTCAAATTTTAATTTAATAAAAACAGACTCCAGTATTAGTGGATACCTAAACGCAAGAACAAAGCATTTTAAAATACTGATGTTTCAATATAAAACATTAGTTGCATTTAAAGTTTTAATAACCACCGCAATGTTAACGGTAGGTACTTATTTATTAATTGAGCAACAAATAAATATTGGAGAATTTATTGCAGCCGAAATTGTTATTTTAACCCTCATTGGTGCTACCGAAAAACTTATTGGAAGCTTAGATACTGTTTATGATGTACTTACTGGCCTTGAAAAGTTAGCAAGTGTAACAGAGTTGCCGCTCGACAAAAATGGAACTATTGATTTAAACACAGATAATAATGGCTTAACTGTTGATATTGAGAATTTTAGTCTTAGTTATGGACAAAATGAAAAACTCATCACTAATCTTAATGCACATTTTGATGCTCAAAGTATTATATGCATTAATGGTTACGAGGGTTTAGGGAAAACTAGTTTGCTTAAATCAATAAGTGGTATAAATAATGAATACAATGGTTCTATTTTAATTAATAACGTTTCTATTAATAACTATAAGTCAGAAAGTTACAGAGGTAAAATTGGTATGTATCTTCAATCTCCAGATTTATTTTTAGGAACTGTTTCCGAAAATATAATTTTAGGAAAACCAGGAATAGCTGGTGAAGACATCATTAATTTAGCCAAAGAACTTAACATGCTCGGTGCAATTAATAAACTTGATAATGGAATAGATACAATTATTGACCCTGCAGGTAAAAAATTAGCCTCTAGCTTTGTAAAACAAATTTTATTATTGAGGGCATTGATAAATTCTCCAAAACTAATTCTACTCGATGAACCATTTATTGGCTTAGATGACACTGAAGTTGAAAAACTAAATAATTACTTATTTTCAAACAAAAACAAGGCAACAATATTTGTTGTTTGCAATGATGATGATTTTGCTAATAAATGTAACTATCAAATTAAAATATACAAGGATTCTATCTCCATTATTAAAAACAAATAGTTATGGAAAATAATAAATATAAAGTAAATCTTCGAGCGTATGAATATATATATCGTGGTAAGATTGAAAGTAAAGTTAAATATTGGTTTTATGGTATTATGATATTTCTTGTCTTAATAATGTTTTTGCCATGGACTCAGAACATTAAAGCCAAAGGTTCTATTACTACCTTAAAACAAGAGCAACGTCCGCAAGAAATTAACTCACCAATACCGGGTAAAATTGTTAAGTGGTGGGTAAAAGAAGGTGACTACGTTCGAAAAGGTGACACCATTTTGCAAATTTCCGAGATAAAGGAGGACTACCTAGACCCAAATCTGGTGGGACGCACCCAGCAGCAAGTAGACGCCAAGCAAGGCATGATTGCTAATTATGAAAGAAAGGTTGCAACTGTAGATTTGCAAATAGATGCTTTAATGTCGTCAAAAAAATTAAAAATTGAACAACTAAACAATAAACTAAAACAACTCGACAATAAATTAGCTGGCGAAGGAGCTGAACTGAATGCGGCAATTAATGAGTATAAATTAGCTAAGGACCAATTTGATAGGCAAGAAAAAATGTATAACGAAGGCTTGGTTTCTCAAACACAACTACAACAAAGAAACATCGCTTTTCAAAATGCAGTTGCCAAACAAATTATGGTCGAAAATAAATTGGCACAAACTCAGCAAGAGGTAATAAATGTTAGAATAGAACAAAATAGTGTTGAACAAGATTATACTGAGAAAATAAGCAAGGCTGAGGGTGATAGGTTTCAAAGCATGAGTCAGATTGCAGGTGGAGAAGGTGATGTGGCAAAACTTCAAAACCAAGTAAGCAATTATAGAATCAGAAATGGAATGTACATTATACTTGCACCGCAAGATGGGCAAATAGTACAGGCAAAAAAATCTGGGTTAGGCGAAATAATAAAAGATGGTGAATTGATTACAGTTATTGTACCTAATAGGTTGGACTATGCCGTTGAAATGTATGTACGACCAGTTGACTTGCCGCTGATTAGTCTTGGTCAAAAAGTAAGGTTTATGTTTGATGGCTTTCCTGCAATTGTATTTAGTGGTTGGCCAGATAACAGTTATGGTACATTCGGAGGCAAGGTTGTAGCTTATGAAAATTCTATTAGTTCAAATGGCCTTTTTAGAGTGCTAGTAGCCGAAGATAAAGATGATAGAGAGTGGCCAAAACAATTAAAGATTGGAAGTGGTTCACAAGGAATTGCCTTAATGAAAGATGTTCCAATTTGGTATGAACTATGGAGAAATATTAATGGCTTTCCACCAGATTATTACAAACTAAAAGAACCTACTGAAAAATACAAAGAGAAGGAAAACGACAAAAAGAAAAAGTAATTTTTAGTAATATAGTTTACCAAAAAATTAACGTTTAAGAATGATTTTAATTAAGAAATATATTATTGCATTTATATGCATTTTTGCAACAGTTGCAACAGCTCAAGATACCTCAAATACATTGAATGCTGAACAGGTTTTGCAGTTGGTACGCAAATTTCATCCCATTGCCAAGCAAGCAATAATAAATATTGAAAAATCTAAGGCTGATATTTTGCTAGCTAAAGCAGCTTTTGATCCTATTATAAGTAATTATGTTGCTAAAAAAACTTTCGATGCAATTAACTATTACACCTATTCCGCTCCAGAAATAAGAATCCCAACATGGTATGGTATTGAGGTTTCGGCAGGCTTAGAAAATTTATCAGGGCAATATTATGACCCTACAGAAACAAAAGGACAAACAAATTATTTCGGTGTTAGTGTGCCACTTGCCAAAAATTTAGTAATCGATAAAAGAAGGGCTTTCTTAAAGCAGTCTAAAATTTTTAATACCATGGCAGTTGTTGAACAACGCGCCATCATTAATGATTTATTACTTGATGCAATTGAAACATATTGGAACTGGGTAAAAGAATATCAAACTTATTTAGTTGTAAAAAACAATGTTGATGTGAATATTAAAAGATTAGAATTAGTAAGGAAGTCATATAAAAATGGTGAAAGACCTGCAATTGATACTGTTGAGGCAACTGCGCAATTGCAGAGTTTTCAATATCAACAAAACATGAAGTTTCTTGCTTTTCAAAACGCAAGTTTGGCATTGAGTGCTTTTTTATGGAAAGATAATGATGAACCATATTATTTGCCATCAATGATTACGCCTCAGATAGGTTGGGAAAACGAAACAAATATTAGTAAATTTAGTTTGGGGTTAAACGATTTACTGCAAGTAGCTAAAGAAAATCATCCTGATTTAATGCTTTACAACTATAAGTTAGATGTTTTAGCCATTGACAAGAAACTAAAGTTTCAAGAACTTTTACCTAAAGTAGATTTTAGATATAACCAGTTAGGAAAAGGCTACGATGTTTTAAGAAGCGCAACACAATCACCATTATTTGAAAATAATTTTCAATATGGTCTTAAGTTTGAAATGCCATTAAGAATTTCTCAAGGTAGAAGCGATTATGCAAAAGCAAAACTTAAAATTAGAGATACAAAGTTAAGTCAGAATCAAAAATTAATTTCTGTTCAAGTAAAGGTGAAAAGTTATTATAATGAATTCGAAACTTTGAAAAGTCAGGTAGCGCTACAAAGCAGTAACTATAATAATTACCAACAATTAGTAAAAGCTGAGGAGGCCAAATTTTTTAATGGTGAAAGTTCGCTGTTTGTAATCAATAGTCGAGAAAATAAAGCGCTTGAAGCACTTGAAAAACTAATCGAAATAAAAACGAAGTATTTCAAAACTATTTATGCTTTGCAGTGGAGTGCAGGTTTATTACAATAGGTCTTAATTTCAATAATCTTCAAACCATTCAAATTTATCTTTAATTATTCTTGCCTTTTCATTTTTAATAAATTCTAAAAAAGCAGATGCTATTGGAGTAAATTTTTTCTGTTTCATCCAAATTAAATTCCATTGCGATTTTATAGGCAATCCTTTAAATGGAATAATGTGCAAATCACCATCTCTTAGTTCATTTTTAATTCCAATCAACGGCATTATTGAATAACCTAAGCCAGCAATAATAGCCTGCTTTACAGCCTCGTTTGTTGTAAGTTCCATTTTCATGTTAGTTGGCAAATCATTTCTTTGTAAGAATTTTTCCATTGTATATCTTGTGCCAGAACCTTTTTCTCTGTAAATCATTGGCAATTTATAGAATGAACTTTTTTCAAAATTATTATGTTTTTCAGAAGAAAATTTATCACCAACTAAAAATAATTTATTCTGCATTAGTTCCACTTTATCAAACTCTATAGTATTTGGTAGCACCGAAACAAGAGAAAAGTCAACTTCATTATTTTCTAAACTATCTATTACTTTATTTTTATTTGTAACGTCTATAGTTAATTCTATGCCTTCATTTCTCTTCATAAAATCGGCTAAAAAATAGGGCATCACATATTTACCTGTCGAAACAATTGAAATTTTTAATCGACCCGAAAGCAGTCCCTTGTGGGCTAAACTTTTGTAGTTGATGGAATAAACTTCCTCTAAAATTTTTTGAGCTGCCATTGCTATCTCTTTTCCAAAATCAGTAATGAAAATTTTACGGCCAATTACTTCCGTTAGTGGTATTTCAAATTGGTTCTGAAAATTTTTTAATTGTATAGATACTGCAGGTTGAGTTAAATGAAGTTCTTCGGCCGCTTTAGTTACACTTTGTAGCTCTACTATTTTAGAAAATATATGTAATTGATTTAATGTATATTGCATAAAAATATCTAATGTGTATAATAACAAACATAGATAAAAATAT
>JBEIDK010000139.1:0-8471 GCA_040383485.1 Flavobacteriales bacterium | reverse complement strand
GTAATAATCAATTTTTGTGGACAATTATAAATGGCAGCTGCCCTGCTTCAATTGATACGGTATCAATTTTAGTCAATCCAAATATTTCAATTGCTAATGCCGGAAATAACTTGAGTCAATGTGGCAATAGCATTCAACTAAGTGCAACAAATCCTTCTGTGGGAACAGGAACTTGGACTTCATTAAACACTAATGTATCTTTTAATAGTCCTAATAGCAGCAGTAGTGTTGCTAATAATTTGTCAGAGGGTAATAATGTTTTTATTTGGACAATAAGCGGTAATAATTGCCCCTCTAATTCAGATACAGTTATCATAAACAATAATCTTCCTCCGTCTCCATCTCAAGTAAGTAGCAATTTGTCAGTGTGCAACACCACAGCAAACTTATCTGCAACTGCACCTTCCGTTGGTATTGGTCTATGGTCAAACCTAAACAATACTGCAGTAATTCAAAGCCCCAACAATGCTACTACTACTGTAAATAATTTAAGTTTAGGTTTACAGCAATTTATCTTTACTATTTCAAACGGCATTTGTGCTTCAAATTCAGATACCTTGTCTGTCACAGTAAATCAATCTTTGGTTGCGAATGCTGGCGCCGATAAAATTATTTGTTCCGACACTTCAAATTTAAGTGGAATTGCAATTAATGGTAATGGTGCATGGTCTAGTTTTGGTGCAGCAAACATTGCTAATTCTATGCAATTAAATACTAAGGTTACTAACCTTCAAGTAGGTAACAACTTTTTCTTATTCACTGTTTCTAGTGCTTTATGTCCTTCTATTTTTGATACAGTTAAAATTACACGTCAAGCTCCTCCAACAGTTTCTAATGCCGGAGCAACACAAAATATATGTAATAAAGAAACCGTTCTCAATGCAAATACACCTTCGGTTGGTACTGGCTTCTGGACTATTATTAATAGTCAAGGTATCATAAGTTTACCAAATTCTCCAAGCGCATCAGTTACTAATTTAAGTGATGGAGATAATATTTTTCAGTGGACGATATCTAAACCAGGCTGCAGTCCTAGCTTATCGCAAGTAACCATTATTGTTTCGTCACCATCTAATACAGCAAAAGCAATGAATGACACTACTATTATTCCGGGTAGCCCAGTTACTTTATATGCGAGTGGTGGCTCTAATTATTTATGGGAACCACCAGCCAACCTAAGCTGCGACAACTGCGCTAAACCTGAATTTACAGGTGTTGCAGACATTTCATATAGAGTTACTATAACAGATGCTAATGGTTGTAAATTAGTTGATACCGTGAATATTAAAATTGATTTGACTAAATATGTAGAATTAGCAAATGTGTTCTCTCCAAATGCAATTAATATTAAAAATAGAGAGTTTAGATTACATCATAGTGGATTAAAAACTTTAGAGTTTAGTATTTTCAACGAATGGGGGCAAGAAGTATTTTCTATTAAAGAAGGTGATTCATTTGATAAAACTTGGGACGGTACTTATAAAGGTGCAGCATTAAGTACTGATGGTTTCGTGTATATTATAAAAGCTAGGTATTTAGATAATAGCTCAGAAGTTAAGGAAGGTAAATTATTATTGATTCGATAATTAGGATGCTATCAATAAAGCTTCATCAATTATTTTAAATAAATCTATCGGATGTCCATTTTTCTTCTCTTTACTTCTTTTATGTCCTAACCTTACAGCAACTAAATTTTTACTTGGAATAGCAATAATGTATTGTCCTAATATTCCTCTGCAATATTTTATTTCCATGCCCTTGTAATTCACTAACCAAAATTGGTAACCATATTTAGTGCATGCATTTCCTTCTTCATCTATTAAATAGTCTGCCGCTGTTGTGGCTTCAATCATGTATGCACTATCTACAACTTCAACGCCATTATACTTGCCTGTATGGTTTAGTAATATTCCATATCTAGAAAAGTCTAATGCATTACTATTGAAACAACAAAATGCCCTAGCCAATCCATCTTTCTTGTCTTGACTCCATGAGGCATTTTTATATGCGCCCATAGGTTTCCATAATTTTTCTGAAGCATAGGTGTTAATTTTTTGGTTCGTTACCTTTTCAATAATCATACATAGTAATTGAGTATTCCCACTTTCGTAATCAAATGCCTTTCCTGGTGTTCCTACTAGTTTATGTTCGTAGGTAGCTTTGCGCAAATCATTTCCATATAAAGCTTCAGCGGCATAAACAAACGGATTTATATAACTCTCATTAAAATCAATAGCGCTGCTCATGGTAAGTAAATGTTTTATGGTAATTGGGCCATTTATTTCACAATTAAAATCTGGCAAATAATTACAAATAGGTTCATCAACGCTCTTTATTAGTCCATCTTTTATAGCACAACCAACCAATAAACTTACAAATGATTTGGCCATAGAATATGAGTTTGAAATTGAATCCTTATTCCAACCATCCCAATACTCTTCATGTAACACGGAGTCGTTTTTTAATACAATAAAGGAAACCGTGCCTAGTTCTTTTACATATTCAGTAAATTCTTTGCTAATAAACTTCTTGTTTTTGTGAGTTGAGTTTGGGATTTCTATTGCAGTACCAGCTTTTATTATTGCCTGTGAATCCTTTTTAAACTCATTAATTACAGGGCCTAGTCTACCTTTTATAACGGTGTGTTGAAGAACATTATACACATACCATTTGCCACTAAGCAAGATTATAAGATTAATTAGAACAATTATAACAGTTAGAGTCCAGGCAATTCCTTTTAATATTTTCATTGTTTACTAAGTTTTATTAGCATAAAAAAAGCTGCCCTTTAGGACAGCTTTAATATTATAATTTTAATATTCCCACAAATCGTGTTCATAATTAAAAATATCTGTTTTGGCACGTTCAGCTTCTAAAAGCTCATCCATACCTTGTCGGTATTCTAATATTTTACGGTCATAAACGTTACTTTCTTTGTATATGTAACTGTTAAATTGGCGTTTCCAAAATACATCTTCATAGGTTCTACGTTCAGCATCATTTTGACGGTTAAATATTTCAGCGTTTACAAATACTTGACGAGCTTCTGTGAAGTATATCCAAAATATGGTTACCGGACGAAGTTCTCCACCTTTTTCTTCTTCCATAATAGGTGCAATTCCAATAATTCTACATTCTAAGATGGAGCGTTGCTTATCAAAAAACCAATCTTCTTTAATTTTAAATTGTTTAACTTTTGATGGGTCAAATTTGTTTGGTACTACCTTAGTCTCAACTGTTCCGTCTGGCTGCTCAACTTGAAGTGTATCTGTTTTATTTAGAGAACTTTCAACTTCTGCTCTTGTCATAACATTTGTAAAATCCCCTTCGTTATCATCTTTGTAGGCTGTTATGGTTCCATCAATTGTTACACCATCATAAATAACTTGCATTAAGCTCTTACGACCTTGTATTGGTTGATTAGGATAATAGAATACATGATTTATTTTCTCACGCATATCCACTTTTCTCCATATTCTTCTACTCCACATTACATCTGCCTCACGTAAATAGGTGTAAGGCATTACTTTACGCTCTGATGTATGTTCTTTGATATAGACACCATCTAACACGTTAGATTGTGAGAAACCAATAATACTTATACATACAAATAAAATTAATAAAACTATTTTCTTCATGGCAATATTATTAGCATTGATAATGAAATGATTAATAAGTAAATTCTAGGTTTGTACTTTCAAGGTTACAGATGGTAAAGGTCTTGATGTGTTATCAGGTAAACGACATTTAATATCTTCAATAATTACACGTGAATTGTTCTTTAATTTTTCAATCGCTGTTTTTTGCTCTTGAGTAAATGTATTTCCAGTTGCAGGGTATGATTTAAATTCACCAGCAATATTTACCGTTACTGTAAATGACGAAACATTTACTTTTAAATCAAAATCAAAGTTTTCATATTTTGCGATTACGAATGGCGCAGCAGCTAATGCAGATTTTTTAACTGCACCTTCCTTTAATCCAGCTACCATAGCAACAGGGTCAGGCAAACGTTTCACACGAAATTTTGAATTGCCCATTGGTTTAGTACCGGCACCAATTTTAGCACTTACATTTATTGTTGCTTCGTTACCACCAGTAACTTTTACAATAAATTTGCCTTTCTCTGCCGAAGGAGTTATTGAAGCACCAGTTCCTGCTATTGAAGCACTTAAATCAGCCAATGCAACACCAGGACAAGCCAATGTAATAGGATTTTCAACACCCATATAAAATACATTCATTTTATCTGCTGAAACTGATAATGCAGGCGGTGCTACAGTATATTCAGAAGCAAAGCCATAATATTGAAAACCACCAGTCGGTTTGGCAACCTTTATACAACCACTCCATTTTTGTACACCAGCACTACCTGTCCCTGCTTTGTATTTGCCTAATCCTCCTAATACTTCAATTGGTTTTGAAGCACCTCTCATTGGGTCTTTATCCGGATTAGCTCTTGAAAAAGCTGTATCACATGGGCCAATTAAAACCTCAGGATTTGACGTTGAATTAAAAGCCACTAATAATATATCTGCTTTATATTCTTCACCAGTTATTAAATAGCTAGATGGTGCAATTACTTTAGCTACTAATTTATCAAATTTAAAATCTCCAGCAGTAATTGATTTTAATAGTTCTGTTACAACATCCGATTCAGCATTTCTGATATTCGCTTGTATGGCAGTTAAGTTTGTTATAACTGCTGCCAATGGTGCATGTAGTACTTTTTCCTCTTCCCATGTTTCGCTTGGTTCTCCTGGCGCAGGTTTTGGATCTTCGGTGCTTAGCACGTCTTCAACCTTAGCCTTCATTTCTTTTAATACTCCAGGGCCAAATTTAGCATCTCCTTTATCTTGAAAAACATTACCTAATTCTTCTCTTAGTTTTATAATTCGTTTTTTTAAATCTACCATTGAATGCTCACCTGTTTTAGGTGATTCTTCCGCCCCATGCAAAACTTGTGCTGGTACATCATAATTATCAATTGAGTTTACATAATGTAAAGAAATTGTATCAGCTACCGCTTTTTCAATCTTATCAGTTTCTTGAATTACAATTACTTTCATCTCATCTAAATACTTGTATAAATCATCACATTTCTTCTTTACATCTAATGCAAGGGCATTGTATGGTTTTGCTTTTGCAGATTGTTTATCGTCTTTCATTGCATTTGCAAATGACTCAAATAAACGTTCATTTTTTTTGCCAAAATTTTCTGTTGTTTTTTCTAAACCTTCGTTTACAATTACGAAAGAATTTAATATTGACTTGGATATGTTAAGCGCCAATAGCGCGGTTAGTACCAAGTACATCATACCAATCATCTTTTGTCTGGGGGTTCCGCCTGATGACATATATCTAAATTATTTTAATGGTTAAAACTATATTTTTTAGGCAAAAACTATTTAGAGAAATTCATGGCCGACAACATGTTACCATAAACCGTATTTAAAGCGTTTAGGTTAACAGCTAAGCGTGATATTTCGTCTTTGTATTTTTGTGTATCTTCAACTGATTCGCTAAGATTTTTTATCATAGTTCCCATATTGTCGAACATCTTATTTGATTGTTTTAATTGATCTTGCGAACCTTGTAATTGCAATTCATAAACTGCATTTAATGCAGATAAATTCTTAGAAACTTGTTGCAATTGCTCACCATAGGCCTTGCCATCAATATTTGATTCAGATAAATCAACTAATGAAGAAGAAGCTTTTAAGTAACCTTCTGATAGTTTACCCATATTATCTGTTGCACCCTTTACAGAGTCAATATAATCTTTGGTTACAACAGTTGCGTCTGTTAAGTTATTTAATTTTGAAGCATGCTCGCTTAAACTTTTAAAGCTAGAACCTAAACTTTCAATTAATTCAGGACCAATTTTAGCTTCTTCTAGCATTGCATCTAATTTTTGTGCTATAGGATCACCTTTAGATACTGCTTTATGAGCGTCTCCATGTCCATGTTCTCCATCTTCATCATGCATTCCTCTTAATTCAGGATAAACCAAACTCCAGTCAGTTTCTTCATGAATTGGTTCAAATGCCGAGAAGAAGAAAATTACAGCCTCAATAGATAGACCACACACAAGCATGGGACTAGCACCTGGCCAGTGTTGAATTTTAAACATCGCACCAACGATAACGATTGCTGCACCCCATCCATAAAGGTAACCCATAAATTTTTTACCTTTTTTTGACTGTAATGATTGAATGAATCCCATAATAATTTGTTTGTTTTAAAGGTTGTTTATTGTTTTAATATATTTTGTTTAGTTTGCTGCATTGGTACCTGCAGATTTTCCGCGGCCAAGATAACTCATTACACATCTAAATCCAATATAGCATTTAGCTGTATCTTGATATTCGTATGTGCGCGTACTTACTTGATTGTAATATGAAACATCTTTCCAAGAACCACCTCGGATTACTTTACGTTTTAAAGCTGGTAAATCATTTTCTCCAGCCTCATATTGATAGTCTGGATTTAAATCATGTGAGAAACTATTGAATGATTCATCATAAGCATTATTAGTCCACTCGGCAACATTACCTGCCATGCAATAAAGACCATAACCATTAGGATTGTACTCTGTAACTTTTACTGTATGGAAACCACCATCATCTACGTAATTTCCGCGTAATGGTTTAAAGTTGGCCAAGAAACAACCTCTATTATTTCGAATATAAGGTCCACCCCAAGGATAAGGAGCTAATTTTTGGCCACCACGAGCCGCATATTCCCATTCTGATTCTGTTGGTAGCCTAAAATCTTGAACAAATGTCAATCCAACATTCGGTAACCAATTATTTAATAGTTGAGTTCTCCAAATACAGAAAGCCCTAGCTTGTTTCCAACTTACACCAACTACTGGATACTCATCATATGCAGGGTGCCAGAAATATTGATTTGTCATAGGCTCATTAAATGCGTATGAAAAATCATGTATCCAAGAAAGTGTATCAGGATATACATTAATAACGTCTTTCTTAATATATACCGAACGGTCGACCATTCCTTGTTCACGGCTATTACGACGGGCAGCTTCACGAAGGTCTAACCAGTAATACTCAAACATTAATTTACGTGTGTCAATTTCTTTACGGCGGTAAAATCGCTCATTTTCAGGAAGGAACATCTCTACCAATGCTTCGCGAGCCTCAGGTTTATCCCATTTCAATTTTTCCATCCAATTGATTTGTGGACCTGGGGTAATGTCTTCACCAAATTCATTTTGACTGATTAAGAACATATCATTACCAGCCTCACCAAGTGTACGGCGCGCAATTGAGTCACGAACCCAATCTACGAATTGACGATATTCATTATTAGTTACTTCTGTTTCGTCAATATAAAAAGCTTGAACTGAAACACTTTTGTTTAATGCAGTTTGTGTGTATGGAACATCCTGGTCACTTGGCCCCATTGTAAAAGCCCCCATTGGTATGTAAAGCATTCCATAAGGATCAAAGTCATTCCAATAAATCCTATCTTGAGAACCGATTAGCTGACCATTACCTTTGTCGCCACAACTACTGAATCCTATACTTAGGACAATGGCAAGAGAGAAGATTATTCTTTTCATGTCAATTGAGTTAATTATTGTTGAGTAGCGGTGTTTCAAATTATTTAATTATTTGTTTATAAATAGCTTTATACAATTTTTTAAGATAAAAGGTTGCAAATATGATAAATTATTTTAATTGTTAGCGAATTCTATGTTAATAATTTTATATGAATCTTGGGTTCTTATGTTTCGTTACTTTTACTGGTGGAGTTATATCATAACAAAAGCCTAACAATATTTCATGTGAACCTGAACTGTAGCCTCTTAATTTAGATAATGTTACGTCATAGGAGTATCCTGCTTTAAAGGTTCCTCTGTTTTCCATGATAGTAGACTGATAGCCAATCATTGGTACAATTGCATCACTTCCAAAAAGTCTGTATGATAATCCACCCCAAAACGCATTATTCATTAATGCTACCACATTTACATCAAGCTGAGAAGCATTAAGTGATGTTTTAAATAATATGGAAGGCTTAATAACCAAATTAGGATTGTTAGGCAACGCATAATCATAACCACCTGTTACATAAATATGCCTTGCTACACTATAACTCAAATTTACATCTTTTATTGTACTAGCAGTTAGGTGACTTACAGAAACGCCAAAATGTAATTTATTTGGAATACTATAATTTAGTCCAAATCCTAAATCAAATGTGCTTTTGCTTGCACCGTTAAAAGGAATACGAGCATCAGTTCCAGTCTCTGCAATAAAACCAGTACCATAACCCACATTTAACATTCCTAACTCAAGCCCAATTCCTAAACTTCCGCCATTACCCATCATTAATCTATAAGCATAAGCTCCTTTTACATACGAAGTTTTTTGTAATCCAGCCTGATCAGCTATTACAGTTAGTCCAACACCTCCTGGGTGGTCTGTTTCTTTCATAACAGG
>JBEIDK010000138.1:0-8552 GCA_040383485.1 Flavobacteriales bacterium | reverse complement strand
CTTACTATTACACACCCCACCAAGTTTATAAACTGCAAAATAGCGGTTACAAATACAAATGGCCTTATTACTGAAATTATTGTTGACCCTGCTGTAAGCCTAACCATAGATAGTACTACTATTAGAGCATGTGATAATATGTGGGCTGGTATTAAATGTTATTCTCCTTCTGAAAATCCAAATACTGCTTTTAATAATATTTCTATTATACATGGTTCAAGAATTGAAGATGCAGAAATTGGTGTAGAAGTTATAAGAGGTGCATCTTTACTAATTGAAAATTCTATTTTAAACCGCAATTATATACATGTGTCAATTTCTGATTTACCAAGTTATAGTAACTATCCGGATACCATTGAAGGTTCAGACTTTACTTGTACTTCTAATTTGAATCCTAACTCAATTTATCCTGGATCTGGGTTTCCACCAGGTATGGCATTAACTACCTCTTATGGTATAAAGATAGATAATGTAAAAAATGTTACCATTGGCAGTAATGACCTTACTCCGAGTGTTATTGCTAGTACCACTAACCATATCGACAATGCTTACAGCGGAATATTTACAAATAAATCAGGGCTTTCGTTATTTAATACAGATATAAAAAATTGTATGCTCGGGGTTCAATGTATTAACACAGATGAAAATAATGGAGTGCCATTTGTAGAAAACTACATTGGTATTAGTGCTGGTGCTAACATTAATAATATTCATGATTGCGGCACAGGTATTCATACCGATGGATACTTTAGAAATTTTATTTATAACAATACTTTTAGTAAAATAGCAAACGATGCTGTTTTGATTAGTCAAAACAATGATTATAATGCCGTTTACTTAAATACTATAACGGATGCAAATGTGGGAGTTCATTTTTTAGATGTTAGTGGTTATTACACCAATTATGTGTGGGCTAATACCATTGATTTAAACCCACAAAATAATCCAATTACATCAAATAATTTCTATACAGGTATTTTGGATCAAAATACTGTAACACAATCTACAGGTAGTTTTGATGTAAGGTATAATACTATTTATAACGCCAATACAGGTATTCATTTGTTGCATTCATCCAACGCAAATCTAACTGAAAATTGGATAGACATACCTTATAAGCAGGCAGGTAGCCCAGGATTACCAAACCACGCAGTGCGTGCCTCTGATTGCGATAGAACAACTATTGAAAGCAACTCTATTTTTGCGCATGGTGAATCGTACGGCGTAGGTGGTATTAGAATGGATGTGTGCAATAGAAATTTCATCAGGTGTAACGAAATACACGGCGATTGCGATGCCATATTAATGATGTACACCAACCTACCAACTGAAATATTAAATAATAAGATGGACAACAACTTTAGAGGCTTATATATCAAAGATTCTAACATTGGGGTGCAAGGCTCATTAACTAGCCCACAAGACAATCAATGGATTGGAAATACATTTATAAAAAATATTGAATCAGTATACTCATTTGGTGTGAATAACCAATATTGGCTGAGGCCAAGTAATCCGCCAGATAGCTACAATCCTGCAAATTTTATTAATGATTATTTTCCTTTCCTATTTGGGTATCAAGCTATTCTGAATCCTGCAAATTCAGGTGCGGTAAATCAAACAACATGTGCATCTGCCCCAACAGCTCCTGGCAATGCACTGATGAGTATGGCAGCCGAAATGAATAATAATCCTAATGTAAATTTGCCTATGGAGTATGCCAGCAAGGAGGCATTGTATAAGTTATTGATAGACGTGCCTAGTTTGTTGGCAGACCCTGCCTTACAAAACTTTAAAGACAGTGCTGAATTTGAACCACTGGGGCGCATTGAGGAAATTAAGCAGGATTTAAAGTACCCGCTTACACCAGCAAAATGGACAGCCGAAGTATTGCGCAATACAGTATTAACGCCTAATGAACAAATCGATGCTTTGTACAAAGAAGTATTCGGAATTGCACTGACCGATAAGTTTTTATATGATGGAGTGTTCAGTGCGGCACAAATAACAATATTGCAACAAATAGCCAAACAATGTCCTTTCGAGAAAGGTAATGCTGTATATTCTGCAAGGGTGCTTTTGGCGCATGTAGAGGTTCCTTATGTTAATTACTATAACGATTGCGAAGGGGGAATTAAACCATCCGTTTCGTCGGCTCGTAAAGCCAGCCAAAATATAAATAATCTTAATGATTTATCTGAAGAGTCTAGTATAAAAGGCTACAGTTTAATACCCAATCCTAATAATGGTAATTTTACTATTTTAATGCCGAACTCTGATTTGAACAGTAATGTATATCTTGAAATATTTGATAATATGGGTAAGCTGATTAATAGTGTAAAATGTTCAGGTAACACAAACTTTGAGTATAAAAATAAATTAGAGGCAGGGATTTATTTATGCAAAGTTGTTGAAAATGATGAAATAGTATTTACCACCAAATTTATAGTTTTAAACGAAAAGTAATGAAAAGCAAAGTTCTATCTTGTTTACTGTTTGTAGTTAGTTTATCATATGGGCAAAATCTTGTTCCAAACCCTTCTTTCGAAGATACGATTAGTCTTAATATGTCTAATGCATATCTTGAGGACTGCATAACTGATTGGAAAGGAGGATTTGGATATTTTAATACGGATAGAGATCCTATTACTCATAACTATTCAGTTCCTTATAATATTCTTGGTTATGAGGAGCCTAAAACAGGTAATGCTTATTCTGGAATATTTACTTATACCTATTGCACATGCATAGTAAGAAATTATATTCAATGCGAATTAAAGGCGACACTCATAAATACTAAAAAATATGTTGTAAGTTATTGGGTATCTCTTGCTGACACATTTCGGATAGCAAATAATAGTATAGGTGCATTATTTACTCCTGATAGTTTTAATGTTTCAAATAATGGTGTCGGTTTTATTATTAATCAAATACCACAAACACAAAATAATGTTAACAATAATTTAACTAGCAAAACTGGTTGGACTTTAGTAACAGATACCTTTATGGCAAATGGCACAGAACGTTGGATAACTATTGGTAATTTTTTAACTGATAGTATGAGTAATAGCATTATAATCGACTCAACTTGTACTCTAAATGGTTTAAATTGTGGCGCATATTACTACATCGACGATGTAAGTGTTGAGTTGTTAGATGAGACGGGAAGCCCCACCAACCTCCCCCAAAGGGAGGCTTTTAGGCTTTCCCCTAACCCTGCCACTTCTGTTGTTTATATTGATGGCAAACAAAGCTTTACCGGTATAGTAATATTCAATGCCCAAGGTTGTTTGGTAGAAAAAATAAGTACCAAACCAACTGTTAATTATCAATTGTCAATAGCTAATTATAAAAAAGGTGTTTATTTTGTAAAAGTTACTACAGAAAATAGTATGCAGTGTTTGAAGTTGGTGGTGCAATAGTTAGTGCAAAGTGTAAAGTTAAAAATGCAAAATGGGGGGTATGTTTAGTGTGTCCACTTTACAAAACTTTAAAGACAATGCTGCTTCCTCCCTTTATGGGATTTTCCCTCCGCTGCATCTCGTCTCTTTACCGAGTAGCACTTATTTAGGCGCATCTTGCGCCATAAATAATTTATACATTTGTTAATGTTCGAAGTTTAAATCCTTATAATGGAATTGAAATTTTACAGGCATGAAAAACAGATGTAAGGAATTCTTGCCAGATGCAATCCGCCTTTGGCGGAACCACCCGGCAAAAGAGCCGAGCGGAGGCTCTCAAAGCCGAATCAGGAAAGATATAAAATAAAAAAAGCTACTTTTTCAAGTAGCTTCTTTATTAGTATTCATCTTCATTGAAGAAGAAATCTTCTTTAGAAGGATAGTCAGGCCAAACATCATCTATGGTTTCATAAAGTTCGCCTTCGTCTTCCATTTCTTGTAAGTTTTCAATAACTTCCATTGGTGCGCCCGAACGCATTGCAAAGTCAATTAATTCATCTTTTGTTGCTGGCCAAGGAGCATCTTCTAAATGCGAAGCCAATTCAAGTGTCCAATACATTTTGTGTGATATTTATTTATTATTAATTTCTCTATTTTCCGCAAAAGTAAAAAATAAACTCACATATCAAATAGTAAAAAAATATTTTTTAAACATCCCCGAAACGCTCTACATACGTGGCTTCCAAGGTACTTCACTTACATTTAGCTCTTGTGCAATCATTCTGCATAGCACAAATAAATAATCACTTAACCGGTTTAAATATTTTTGAACTAAATCTGCAACAAACTCATGTTCAGCCAAGTGTGTTACATTTCTTTCAGCCCTGCGGCAAACACAGCGTGCTATATGACAATAGGAAACGGTTGTATGCCCTCCGGGCAAAATAAAAGAACGCATTTCGGGTAACAATTCGTTCATGCGGTCAATCTCTAACTCTAAATAATTGATATCGGTAGCTAATAAATCTGGAATTTTCATTTTCGACTTTTCAGGATCACTAGCCAAACTAGAACCAATGGTGAACAACCTATCCTGAATTTCTGCTAATACCTCTCTATGGTTTTCAAGTATTTGTTGGTCACGAATAAGACCAATGAAAGAGTTTAGTTCATCAACTGTTCCATAACTTTCTATCCTTATATGATGCTTTGGTACACGAGTTCCTCCAATAAGTGAAGTTTCCCCATTATCTCCTGTCTTGGTATATATTTTCATTCTTAACGTTTTAAAATTTTTTTTTTATAAACTATGAAGTAAGCCAAACACAATTTTTAGCCTCATCATCGTTCCAATCTACTATTACCTTTTCAGAAGTAATGGTATCTACTAATCTTCCTGTATAATTTGCCTGAATAGGCAAGTGCCTGCTGTATAGTCTATCAATCAAAACTAAAAGCTCCAATTTTTGTGGTCTCCCTAAGCTTAAAATCGCATCTAATGCAGCGCGAATGGTTCTTCCTGTATAAAGCACATCGTCAATTAAAATTACATTTTTGTTTTCAATTTCAAAATTGATATCTGTAATGTTAGGCATTATCGGCTGCTGATGCTGGTGTATATCATCCCTAAAAAAAGTAATATCTAAATTCCCGAAATTAAATTTCAAGTCTTTATCAATAAATTTTAATTGCTTACAAATTTGATTTGCCAAAAAAGTACCTCTTGGCTGAATACCAATGATAACGGTATTCTCAAAATTTCCGTAATTTTCAATCAATTCAAAACACAATCTATTTATTGTTAATGAGAATTGTTTTTCTGATAATAGTAACTGCTGCATTTTGCTTGAAATAAAACGTAAAATTAAATAATTATGTAAACAAATTATATCGTTTCCATTACTAATTGTTGCTTTTTATACATAGAATCATAAACTCCTTTATAGTTGATTAATTCATCATGAGTGCCTTGCTCAATTAACGCTCCTGAATCGAGCACTAAAATATGATTTGCATTCTTAAGTGTTGATGTACGATGAGAAATCATGATGGTAGTTTTATTTCTCACTTTTTGAGATAATCCAATTAATATTTGATTTTCAGTTTCAGTATCTACAGCACTTAGGCAGTCATCAAAGATAAACATTTCAGGATTTGCAATTAATGCGCGCGCAATACTAATTCTCTGTTTTTGGCCACCACTTAAAGTAATGCCTCTTTCACCTACTATTGTTTCATATCCATTTTGAAAGTTAATTATGTTATCGTGAACTGCAGCAGTTTTTGCTACCTCAATAATTTCTGATTTATCCTTTACATCCGATGCAAAGGCAATGTTATTGGTTATGGTATCACTAAATAAAAAAACATCTTGCGCTACATATCCCATTTGTCTTTTATAAAGGTCAAGATTAATGGCTTTAATATTTTGTCCATCAATTAATATTTCACCTTCAGTTACATCATAAACCCTTGCTAAAAGGGCTGCTATTGTGGATTTTCCGCTGCCAGTATTACCTGTAATTCCCCATGTCTCTCCTGCATTAATTTTAAAACTAAGGTTTTTTATTGAATCTACTTTTGCATCCTTATATCTAAAACTAACATTCTTGAATTCAATTTCACCTTTTAATATGAAGTCATCATGATTAATATTTTGAATTTCAGATTTCACTACTAAAAATTCATTAATTCTTTGTTGCGATGCAGCAGCTTTTTGAATAATAGATGTTACCCAACCTATTGATGTTACAGGCCAGGTAAGCATATTTACATATAATACAAACTCCGCTATATTGCCTAAAGTTATTTTTCCATCTATGGCTTGTTTTCCTCCAATGTATATTGTAATTAAAGTACTTAACCCTATTAGTAATGTTATTGTTGGAGCAAATAAAGCTTCAGTTTTAACTAAGTCAATACTGCGTTTAAAATACTCGTTTGTGCTTTTACTAAAATTAGTATAAAAATTAGATTCGCGGTTAAACCCTTTTATCACTCTTATTCCACTAAAAGTTTCCTGAACAAATGTTGATATTGTTGACAGCTGTGCTTGAAGCCTTAGGCTTTTTTTGTTAATGATATCACTAACAAAATAAATACTTAAACTTAAAATTGGTAAAGGAATAAGAACATACATGGTAAGTTCGAAATTTACCCTAAGCATTGCGGTAATGGTAAGAATAAATAATACAATTAAATTTAGAGCATACATTATTGCAGGGCCAACATACATCCTAACCTGTCCAACATCTTCGCTAATTCTGGCCATTAAATCGCCTGTGCTATTGTGCTTATAAAATGATTGAGGCAATTGCTGGTAATGCTTATAAATTTCATTTTTCTGTTCGTACTCAATATGCCTGCTCATTACAATAATTGTTTGACGCATAAAAAACATGAATATTCCTTTCAAGATTGTAGCTCCAATGACAAGAATTAATAGATAAAAAAACTCTGCTGTAAATTTCTTAACCGTCACGCTTTGCCATTCTGCTTCACCAACAGCGCTTTTTTCTTTTATTCCTTGCGAAATAAAATCAATAGTTTCTCGTGTTATTTGCGCTGGGTATAAGGCAAAAAGATTGGAAAGGGTAATAAAGATAGTGCCGCCCAACAAGTACCATTTATACTTATAAAAATACTTGTTTAAGGCTGATAAAGATTTCAAAAATTAAATTAGATGCTAGAAAAGTTACTATTTAGAAACAACTAACTTAATAGTTTTTATGGTTTTATTATTACTTGTAATCTGGCAAAAATAAACTCCATTCTCAAAATTATGTGTATCAATTATTTGTCTAGTTTGTGCCTTAGGAAGCTCATAGTTAGCCACTTCGGCTCCCAACAAATTAATAACTTTCAGAGTATATACATCTGAATTATTAGGAAGAGAATAGTTTAGATTTGTAAAATTAGTAGATGGATTGGGAGCCAATTGCATTTTAATGTTAACATCATTTTGTTTTGAAATGCTACTAAACAATGCATTAAAGTGAACATTTACAAAGGAACTATCTGTTAAATCAAATTTGTTAAAAACAACATATTGTATTACAGATTCTCCTAAGTTACCGTTAGAGCGGTAAATAGCTTTAAACTCATCATTAATTGTGGTGTTAGGTAGCATAATATATCCTCCTGTATCTACCATTACTGTTGGGTTAAAGGTAGAACGCCATGAAAAGAAATTTTCAGAACCCGTTACAATGCTTAATTCTCTTTTCTTCACTAATATTTGTTTGATAACATTAGTATTATTTGTAATAGAAAGAGGATAGACAATATCATTTTGTTGAGCACTATTAGTGTCGATAGGAATAGAAAGAAAAACCTCAGTATTAGTTACAAAATTACTTCCAAGTTCTTGCAATAAAATAGGTTGTGTAGGCAACTGAGTATTAAAGGTAATTTCAACATATGAACTATCAGCAGCGTGACCTGGATTTATATTAAAAAATGTATATCTTATTTTACTTACTCCATTAAAACCTCCAGGTACATAATAAGCATGAAAATCGGTATTGTTTGTTTGTCCTGAATTTATGGCGATATTGTTTGTTCCTGGGTCAACATTTGTTGCAGGTGCGTAACATTGAAACCAACAAAAATAATTAGAAGTCATTGGGTCAACAATTATATTTCTCCTTCTCACTTTTAAATTTATGGTTGTATCCGTTGCATTTTCAACATGCACATCAACTTCAATATTGCCTTGTGGTGGGTTAGGTGCGCCATATGCAACATAAGTACCATTAGTAACAATTGTACCATCTGTCAGTGTCAAAATTATTGGGTCAGCCTTTATTAAGAGGCTAGAATATACAACTAAAATTAGTGTGTAAAGTGTTTTCATTATTTTCATTATTATTCTAAGACAATTTTTTCTCGGACTTGTTCGTTTTCGTTTTTAAGCACAACAAAATAAACACCTTTAGCCAATTTATTCAAATTTATTTTTGAATTGGTTAATTTAGACTCGAAAACACATTGCCCATAAATGTTTAACACAAGTATATCATCAAATTTTTCATCATTTTTAATTTCAAAGAAACCAGTACTTGGGTTAGGGTAAATTGTAACATGCTTAGTAGATTTATCGTTTGTTACTAAATCTAAATAGCCTTGTTCAGTTAAATGAAGTAGGTAATT
>JBEIDK010000137.1:0-8621 GCA_040383485.1 Flavobacteriales bacterium | reverse complement strand
CATTTGCAAAATGGCGAGGCCACAGCGTACTTGCAAGTTCCGTTTTCATTCTTACCTTCGTGGTAACTTGAAAGTGCAGACCTTCGAATATCGCCACTTCGCAAATCTGCCGAGCGTTGTACGCAACCAATGACACACTCGCAACGACATCCCAAATCTAAAAAGTACCTATGACGAAAACCCCACGCTTTGCCAACGCACATTTTAGCACTTTAAAATTTTGTATTAGCTTTGAAAAAAATATGAAACAATTACACATGCAAAATTTTAAACAGCTAAAATTTTCCAGCCGCAAAACCCTTCTTGCCTTTTCGACAAGTTCACTATTAACCTTAAAATGACCCATGTAAAATAAAACTCTATGCCTAAACACATTATTATTGCTGACAATCATACCGAAACTTGTCTGCAAATTGAAACTGAAATCAGAAAAGTTTATCCTATTATTAAAGTTACAATAGCCGAAAATGGAGGTGAAGTATTACAAATACATGAAAAGGAGCCTGCCGAAGTAATAATTATGGACATTGGTATGCCATTAATTGACGGTATTGAAGCAACCCAAATCATTAAAAGAAAATACAATAATGTAAAAATTATTCTAACGTCAACTCAAAAAGAACCAATATTTCTGCTTTCAATGATGATACATGGTGCAAATGGCTTTGTTCAAAAAAACTGCAATCATCAAGGATATTACGAAGCCATAGAATGTGTTTTAGGCGGAGACCCATATTTCCCAGAAGAAATTAAGGAACTTTATAAACCAAGGCATTCTGATAAAAAAATTAATGAAGTTAATGTAAACACAGAAGATAAAATTAGCTTTACAATGCAACAACTTAGAGTTTTAAGTCTAATTAAAAATGGGAATACAACATCAGAAATTGCTAGTTTTTTAAATGTTGAGCCTTCAACTGTAGCTACTCACAAAAAACACATTTATAGTAAAATCGGGACAAAAAATATTGCTGAAATAATTGCATTCGCATTAAAAAAAGGATATTGAAAATAATTAATTTATTTTCAATAGAAATGCAAGGTTTGGTGGGCTCCGCCGAACAAACCTTACATTTCTATTTTTTGGTTTTCATTCCAATTTTTTTCAACAATTACTACTTATAAAAGTTATCAACAAATTAGCAATATCCTAATTTTTGCTATTGTTTTATTCAAAAATAATATTTTGAAATTTAAATAAAATAAGAAAAAAATAATCAATTAAAAAATATTTGTGTCTTGTTTAAAATTGTATTCTAATATTCACAGTGCCTCACAAGATTTCTGTTAATAAATTTTCTTCACTTTAAAAGCATCAAATATTACTACATATAAAATTTAGCAAAAAATTGAAATATCCTTAAATTAAGGATATAAAAACGAAATTTAATCGTATATATTTGACGGAGTAAATAAAAAAACTCCCACAAATCATTAAAATGAAATGCAGGAGCAAAAAATAATTTTTAACCATGGCAAGGGTAAATTTTCAACACGCACCCGAAACCATTAATTCAACAAAAGTATGATAAATCATGCAAAAAATCCTAATTATTTTAGGAAAACACAGTTAAGTCAAACGACTTCAACCGTACCTGCTTTGGCAGAGGCGCAATGCACACCAAGCATTGGCAAATTACCAACAATTAGACATGCAAGAGAGACACTAAGGTGGATAGCATTAGTACTTGTTCTGTTAAGTTGTAGTTATCATGCCATTGCCCAAATGCCTAAAATGATAATGCCAAAAGTGTATTGGGATTACAGTACAAATTCTTATTTAAATCTTCCAACATCTACTATTAGTTCTAATTATGCTAATCAGCAAGCAAATATTAGTTTTAACGCAATGTACGCCCCTGACGGAAGTATTCTATTTTTTATTGTTGATGGATATATTTATGATGGATATGGAGCGCCAATTACCTTTCAAACACCTACACCACCAAATGGTAATGGTGTTGGTCTACCACCAGACCAGCCAATACTAAACGCAGCTGGCGAAATTGTAATTATTCCAAAGCCAGGCGATTGTTCAAAGTATTATATCGTTGCAGCGCATGCCTCTAATTATGTATTTGGTATCTATTCTAACTTAAGACCAGTATATTATACCATTGACATGAGTATTCATAATCCGTATAGCCCTTACAATAGCAATTCTAGTTCATGCACATCAAGAGGCAATGGAGTTATTTTAGGTAGTAGTAGCCAAATAAATTATATTGAAGCTATGAATCAAGGCAACGAATTATTTGCAATAGATGTACACAATAATAGTATGCATTTTGCACTGACTCCTTTACATAGTGTAACTATTGGTACAATAACAACTGATTATCGATTTTTATTTATAAAAAATTCTCATAGCATTTATAGAATGAAAGTTGATGAGAACGGTATTGTTTGGGATACTTCGAATCCTGATTATGAAATAAACTTAAATCAAGTATCACCAATCAATTCTTTACGCTTTTGCCAAAGTGAAATGGAAGTTATTAAAACAACTACTGGATTTAGGCTTGCTGCACCTGCTATCAGTGCTGCATTCGGATTTATTTATGTGGCAGATATGAATTACATCGGAACAATTGTGGCAGGTTCCGAAAAAAGAATTTATTTTCCTACAAACTCATTAGGAAATTCGCAACCATACACTGCAAAAGGCATTGAATTTTCTCCCAATGGACAATACTTATATTTTACACACGTAGAAACTACTCCAGCACCAGCTATAAATCCAAATAACTATGTACAATATGCAAATTTAGCTGGTTCTAACCCTACTCCAAGTATACAAACATTGAGCACGGCCAATAGTAATACATATCAATTTTCGTTCATTGAACGTGGGTTTGATAATAATTTATATTTGTGCAAAGCCGATGGCATTCATAAACTTACTAACCCTGACAACCCATCTTTAGCTACCCTTGCTGCTAGTCCTATAACTCCATTGCCTGCAGGTGTATCAATGCCAATTGCCAACGGTATTGCAAGTAACATACCCAATGCAGCTAGCTACGATTTAGGATTACTAAATTCTTATCTTTTACCCGACCAAATAGATGGCGAAAATTATTTAAACGCATTCAACATTACAGCAAGTCCCGAGCGTACTGCATCATGTTGTGTGCGATGGACAAATTTCTTTACTCAAAATGGCAATTGTGATATAGAAATAAATCCAACAAATATTACTGATTTTACAACCCCAAACACTATGTATTTTAATGGTACAGTAACCATAAATTTACCATCCAACACTTCAACAATTTTTGCTGGTAAAACTTGGTATTTTGGACCCAAAGGTAAATTGGTGATTCCTCAAGGTAAAAGGCTAGCACTTTCAGGAACAAAACTAACAAACTCATGCAACCTCATGTGGATTGGTGTTGAGGTGTGGGGTAATACATTGGCATCGCAAACCGCCGTAAACCAAGGAGTATTGATTATGAATACAGCTTCTACAATTGAAAATGCTTATGTGGGAGTTGTAACTGCAAAACGTACATTAGGCATTCCGGTTACGGCCGATTTAATTGCTCCTTTTGCTAGTAATTATTATGAATTGAACAGCTATGGTGGTATGGTCATTTGCAATGGCACTTATAACACATCAACCTTCGTTACCAACTATGGCAAATTTAATAATAATGGGCGCGACGCTATTATTTTAAGATACAGAAATATGAATAATGGGGTAGAAAGCGACAACAGATCATACTTTCAGTTAACCGAATTTGTTGTTGACAATAACTATATTGGTAAAAGTTTAAGCTACGATGGAACTGGAAACCCATTAGACATTAATGGTAATTTATGCACTGCTAGTGGTTTGCAACAAGCTTTTGTAAATTACAGTTTGCTTGAAGACATACAATTCCGTTTTGCTTATGGCGTAAAACTAAAAGGTTGCTGGTTGCACGATACAAGGTTATTTACATCACAAAACCCCATTTATACACATGGTAGAATTGGAATAAATGCTAACAATGCGGGCTTTAGGGTACAAAGTTATTATGCAACCACGCCACCTACTACCGTTAACACTGTTGGTAATGTGGTTTCAAAATTTGAAAAGTTAAGATATGGCATTTATGCACAAGGCTTGGTAAATACCGCTAAAAGCATAACCGTTTACAATGCCTTTTTTGAAAGTTGGTATGGTGCATACATAAATGGTGTTAAAAACACCGACTGGCGTTTTAATAAGTTTCATGTTGGTTATGCTGGTAGCGTAAACCCAAGCGGCACACCTTTCAACAACACTAGTATAACGCCTTATGGTTTATACATTGACCAGCTATCGCAAAACTTTAAATGTGAGGGCAATTTGTTTGATGGTCGCAGTGCATCTGGTGGGATACAATGGTCATCATTTCATCGCATTGGTTGCGTTGTGCGCAACAACCAGGATGCACAAGATGAAATTGAAAAAAACTATTTCAGAGGACTTTCTGTTGGGTTCGAGAGTATTGATAATAATAGAGATATGCCAAATAATCTGAATACTACAAATTATACTGGCTTAAAACTCCGTTGCAACCAACACAACAATAGTAGGTACGATAACTACATAAAAATTGCTTCACCAACTTCAGCGGGCTTTGGCATCTCAAACCAAATAGGTATGACTAACTCAAATGTACAAAACACAACATTGGCCGGCAATACATTTAGCAATCAAACCAATTATTTAACCAACCCCGAAGGTAATTTTAAAAACGAAGGTGGGCAAATACAATACACAACGCACGACGCTACCCTAAATGCTAGGTTGGTACCGGTTGGGTTTTTGCAACAAAATAATGCATATTATTCTTCTTCAAATATTAACATTATTACACTTAATTCGAACACCTATGGGAATTTGGTTGTTTACGACTCTACAGCCTCTTGCCCTTTTCAGTCTGTTACAGCTAATTTGCGCATTGCATCAACCAATGTACAAAACATGAATGCCAATTTGCAATCGCTTAAAGCTACTTACGATAATTTGGCTGATGGTGGCAATACACACGCTGTTATTTTAGAATTAATTGAAGTAGAACATACTACTGCTTATGCCACCTATGACGAATTGATGCGCTTAAGCCCAAATTTAACTGAGGCAGTTTTAATTGATGTGGCTGCTAACGAAATTTTGAGTGCAGCCATGATACGCAACATTTTGGTAAGCAACCCTATTGCCGCACGCAGTGCCGAAGTGCAAGCAAAATTAGATGCACGTATTAATTTGTTGAGTGCCTACATGCGCGAACAAATAGACGCCGAAGCAGCAACCATGAGTAGTTTTGACAACTTAATTACCAGCTTAAAAGGCCAGGCCGAAGAAATGTACAGTATCACACAAAACGAAATTCACAATCATTTAAGCACCGATAGCGTATTTGAAGATAGCATATACACTGTACTTGGCATGATGCCCGACATGGCAAGCAAAAGCCAAAAAGCAATGCTGAAATTCAGCAACGGATTTGCTGAAGAAGCCTTCCAATTGTTGGGAGACTTAAAAGCAAATTTAAGGGGAAAAGATGCCGATGATATGCAAGAAACAATTGATTATTTGCAATGGTATAGAGAAAAAACATATACCGATGAGGACTTAACTGCATTGGCTTCGGCTGATATAGATATGCTGCAAACAATAAAAACGCACGACAATTGGGCATCAGCACAAGCTAATGCTTTGCTTGCGCTTAATGGTATTGCTAGTGATGAGGCAATGACGTATTTCCCTGACGAAAGCAACACCCGCAAAGCTAAACACAAAACACGCCCAGTAGGTGCCGACGAAAAGTTAGGCTTAGAAATATCGCCCAACCCTGCCAAAGATTATTTATTGGTAAAATACCATTTGCAAGAAATGGCATTGCCCATTGGCACCACCCTTAAAATAATTGCCTTAGATGGCAAACTATTACAACAAATAAGCCTTAGCAACGTACAAGACCAAATAATAATTGACACTAAACAATTACTAAGCGGTACTTATATTTTGCAAATAGCCGATGCCAAGGTTATTTATAATAATGCTAAATTTGAAGTGATAAAATAATTTAACCGAATAACCAGCCTCGGTTCTGCTGAGGCTGGTTATTTTTATAACTATAAAAACATGAAGCAAATTTTACTTACTTTTTTTCTCTTTTACAATTTACAGTTTACAATTAACAATTGCAAAGCGCAAGAACGCTTTGTAAGGATATTAGATGACACAACTTATACTCATCTGCTTTTTACTATAAAGGAGCATGAAGATTCTTTAATTTTATCCAATGTTTACCCAATCTACCATGATAGCATACCAGTTTGGTATAATTATACAAATCAAACAAGACTATTAAAATTCGATAAAAACAATATACATGGACCTTATCGTTTCAAAATTCATTACGTTGATACTGTGTTATCAAATCAGTTTGAACCAAAGGGTTTTATTAAAGAGCAAAACACTTTGACCTACATTGCTAGCTTAGTTGTTAACGATAGTACCGATACCTTGTTTTTAAAACATTTTTATCCATATCTTGGTGTAGTAAACAATTCAAATTTAGATTTGGTGCATTCTACATTGCTGCCACCCTACGTAAATGGTGTTGTAGTGAACGTGAAAAGTATCAACAATCTCATTTATGTAACGTATCTTAATGATTCTCTTGAAACCTCAATCTATTTTAATTTTCCCAACGGATTGACCAATGGTTACTCTGGCCCACGTTACACATTAGCCTGCTACGATACATCATTCAATTTGCTTTGGCACAAAAGCGATTATACAACGCCAAACAACGGTAATTACATGAGTAGCGATTTAATAAAAGCCGATAGTGGAACCTACATTGTAGGCGGCACAGAAACTTACAACAGCTTTGAAATGGTTGACGGTGGTCAAGGCCAACAAGTACCATTTTACACTGGCGATTTATATGCCAACGGCTACATTTGGAAATTAGATAGCCTTGGCAATAGGTTATGGAGCAAAATGCTGCCTTACCGCGATAGCACAGTTACCCGCGAACCATTATTAAAAGCTTTGCCAGATAGCACTTTTTTAGCCATATACACCGAAACATTTAATAATTATGGTAACCAGGAAATTAGTGATAGTGCTGGGCTTAAAATAGCTAAATATGATTATGAAGGTAACTTGATTTGGTGCAAAAGATTGAAAGAAGATTTAATTATGAAAGTTGGCAACACTTATGGTTGGATGAATGGCTTTGTTTCGTTTTCAACCCAATTGCTTGATTTAAATGATAACAAACTATTACTTTTGCTTAACACAGAAATGGCTGGATTACTAATAAAAATGGATTATGATGGTAACATTCAGTGGGGTAGGCAAATTGAGGCAGATACAGCATGTATTTATAGCCAAACTTATGTATATGATGTTGATATAGCGGCAGATAGCAGCTTTTATTTGTGTGGTAACGTTTCGCGTTATGTTGATTTTCATTGTCCAGAAATAACCAGTTTTGGAAAACCAGGTTTTGTTATGCACGTTGATAAGTTTGGATGCTTAGAGCCAGGTTGTCAATTAACTGATGGCATTGAAAAATTGAGCTTTGAAAGTGAAATAGTATTGTACCCTAACCCTACAACCGATGAAATAAACATAACTACTGGTGGTGTCTTTGACAGTAATAAACCAATAACCATAAGTATAAGTAATTATACGGGGCAAGTTGTTTTTGCAAATCAATTTACAACTACTTTTGCAAACATAAATGTAAAGGATTATGCCAATGGTTTGTACATTGTAACACTTGCGCAACAAGGCAAACAGAGTGTGTATAAGAAAGTTGTGAAGAGATAAATTTTGCACTTTGCATTTTACCAACCTAAAAATCACCAATGACTAATTTTAAAACGACTAATAATTTACCCTAAAACTAGTAATGACCTACCTAAAAGCTACTCAAGACCTAATTCAAAAACATGAATAACTCAACGACAAGCAAATAAAACCACAAATAAAAACAGCAGACACCAACCCAAGCGCATGCCAAGCACATTTTCATTTTTGCATAAGCCAATTGCAAAACTTAAAGCAGACTCCAAACAAAAAAGAAAAAGAGCTTGTCATTTTCCCCTGTTGCCTTCAACTAAAAATCATTGCAAACATTTGGCGGACAGAAGATTTGGCAGCGTACAACAGCACCTACACGCATATTTTTTATTTGTGGGCTGACGAGTTTAAAATACCTTTTATATATCAACAAAAGTTCAGTAGTATTGTGATAATATCAGCTACGAAATCCACAAATAAAAAACATCGTGTAGCTGCAAAACGTTAGCGGCAAGTGTAACCGACCACATCACAACGACAAAATGACGACAGAAAAACAATATGAAATATTAAATGAATATTCTGAATATTGTCCGAAGTTGTGTCCAGATTTTCGATTTGTATTCTTTCGTTTCGTGTTGTCGAATGAACCTTAAATAAATAAAGTAACAACTTGGTGCCGTAACGATGAGAATTGGCAAAGCGAAATACTTCATTGTCCAACTTACAGCAGTGTCAACCTCTATAAAGTCAAACGATGTAAATGATAGAACCATTGTCAGAATACAAAGTCCGATTAAGATGTAAAAAACTGTCTGAAATT